>JAZKGH010000064.1:0-7556 GCA_040386055.1 Bacteroidota bacterium | reverse complement strand
CACAAGCTTTAAGCAGCGGATTTTCTCAGGAATTGAAAAAATATATCGAACAAGGCGGACAATTACTTATTGTTCCACCCAATGCAGAAACGGCAGCTACCGGATTGAATACATTGCTTACCGAATTGCAACTACCCAACTATGGCCTACCTCTCAAACAACAAGTAAAGGTTAGTTCACTGAACATTCAGGATCCACTGTTTAAAAATGTGTTTCAGAAGCTTCCACAAAATATGGATTTGCCATCAGTAAATCAGTTTTACGCCTTGCAACGCAACAACACAACCAAGGGCCGTCCGCTTATGGAATTAAACAACGGGCAACCTTTTGTATGGCAGGCTTCTTACCAAAAAGGAAACGTAATCTTACTGGCTTCTCCGCTGCAAATAAGCTGGAGTAATTTACCCCAACATGCAGTTTACGTTCCACTAATGCTCAAACTGGGAACCGGAAAACCACAGGCCGAACAACTATACTATACCATTGGTGCGGCTCAGTGGATTCTCTTTCAACAAACCACTGCATCAGACAAACTGGTTCGGTTGTGGGGAAATGGGGCAGAGTTAGCATTGCAAACGAGTCAGCGTAATGGCAAAACAAACCTTTATTTAGAGCAGCCACTAACGAAAGCCGGTGTTTACAACATTGCTCCTCAAGGCTCTAAAGTTCCCGTTCAACTCATCGGTCTCAATTTTAATAGGAAAGAATCAGATATGCGCATGTGGGAACCGGCAAAGATGAAAGCCTTTATCAGCAGTCTTCCGGGAGGTCGTATTAGCAGTGAAGACACAACGGTGCTGCAACACAGCATATCCAATGAATTGAACGGAACACCGTTTTGGAGATATTGTGTGTGGCTTACTTTGGTTTTTGTGCTGATTGAGATACTTTTGCTCAGATTATTAAAGTAGTTCAGGATATATAGTTCATTACCTTAACCACAGGCAAAAAGAACAATTCGGTAAACCATGAACTATGAAACAAGAATTATCAACTAAATGAAACTACTTCTAACCAACGCAAACATTGTCGATGCTCAATCGGCCTTTCACACCAAAAAATGTGATATTTTGATTAACAATGGTTTCATAGAAGATATTCAACCCAGCAGTAAAAAAGCATTTCCTTCAACCCTCAAATCATTCGACTGCAAAGGTGCAAGTGTTAGTCCCGGCTGGGCCGATATGCGCGCTGCCCTCAGGGAACCGGGATTTGAATTTAAGGAAGATTTGGCCAGCGCTGCACAAACAGCGGTAGCCGGAGGATATACTATCATTACTTGTTTGCCATCTACTCAACCTCCCATTCAAAGCAAAGCCGATATTGAATTTGTATACCGCAAAGCTGAAAGTCTTCCGGTTCATATTCTTCCATACGGTGCATTATCCAAAAACAGGGATGGTGTTGATATGAATGAACTGTACGACATGCACAAAGCCGGTGCAGTAGCCTTTACGGACGCTAACAAGCCGGTATCGGATGCAGGACTTATGCTGCGTGCATTGCAATACAGTAATATCTTTGGAGGACTGGTGATGAGTCATCCAGATGATACTTCTCTAAGTACAGGGGGAAGAATGCATGAAGGTCCGATGAGCACAAGCTTAGGTTTAAAAGGAATTCCACCCATCTCAGAAGAGTTGATGGTAGTACGGGATATCGAATTGGCTAAATATGCTGATGCTCCTGTTCACATTGCACATGTCTCTACTAAAGGAAGTGTGGAGTTGATCCGCAAAGCCAAAAAACAAGGTTTACGCATAACGTGTGATGTGGCTGTTGCCAACTTATGCTTTCTGGATGAACATCTTTCATCTTTCGACAGCAACTATAAACTAACTCCTCCCCTTAGAGGAAAAACAGATCAAAAAGCTTTATGGGACGGATTAATAGATGGAACCATTGATTGCATTGTGAGTGATCACCATCCGGAAGATATTGAACACAAACAAGTGGAGTATGAATATGCTGCTCAGGGAATGATTATGTTACAAACAACCTATTCATTGCTTACCCAATATGCACCCAAAGGATTCACTGAAGAAATACTGGTAAACGCATTGGCTGTTCGACCACGTACCATCTTGAAACAACCTTTAAAAATAGCCAAAGGAGCCAAAGCGGAACTTACCCTTTTTGATGCAAAACAAACCTGGAACTATTCGGATACCAACAATCTTTCGCGCAGCAAAAATTCACCTGTGCTCAACACTACTCTTACTGGAAAAGTGCTGGGTGTAGTAACAAAAGATCAATTCTTTAAAACCATTTAATCAGGTTTATCAACCAATTTTGTACATGAAGACACAAAATTAATGGAAGATGAAAGAGTGCGAATGAAGAAGTAGGCAAAAAAGAAAGTAAGCACTAGGCAAATACCACTATTAACTTAATCAACTCCATCAACGTATCAACTTAATTAACTAATCAACATAATCAACCTATAACATGAGTTCATCTGTACAAGCACTGGAGGCATTACTTCAGCACCACGAAGGCGTAAGCAAAGATGCTTTTAGCACATTTGAAAATTTATTCACTAACACGGATGATTTTCTAACCAAAGTAAAAACATTCGACCAACTGATAGACCAGCATCATATCCTGAATGATGTTGCAGAATATATGTTTGACTTGCTGATGGTTCACCATCTGGAAAACAACCAGCAAGACGAAGATTATTTTGATACCAAAGAATGGCTGGATATTGAAGACAAAACCATTGAGCGAGGAACAGAGTTATTAAACCTGTTGTTGTATATCAGTGAATCAAAAGAAACAGAATCGCCTATTTCATTGGAAGATTTTTTACATGAATTTTTATTGGTGGATGAAGATGAGTTTCAAGATGAACACCGCATTTACGAGCCATTGATTGAACATCAGGAAGTAGGCGATGCCGAAATGGAAAGTATCAGAGCCGTTGAACAAAGCATCATTCCATCATCCGAAATCAAGGAATTGTTTGTACCTATTGTGTTGTTTTTTCAATATGCGGATAGCAGTTCCATCAGTCAGGATATTTACAGACAACTTGCTCCCGTTGAACGCAGTTTGCTTGCTTGCTTGTTGAGTTATAAACAAGTTTAAGTCTTCTTCTTCAAATCATAAAAAATCCCGATTGAATACATCTTCAATCGGGATTTTTTATGTTAACTCTATTATCCTTTATGCCAATGCATCAATCACATCTTGTTTAGTGATGATATGTACATCGCCTCCCAGTGATTTTACCATTACGGCATTATTTTCCTTGCTGATTAATTTAGATACTTCTTCCAATGTGGCTTCATGGTGTACAAAAGGGAATGGCGCCTGAATCACTTTTGCTACGGTTTCTGATTTCAGTTCAGGATGCTCAATCAGCTGACTGAACAAATGTGAATCGTTTAATGAACCGATGAATTCACCTGCATCATTCACCACCGGAATTTGAGAAATATCATACTTACGCATTTTACTCACCACATCGTGTATGATTTCTGTCCCATTGGCAGTAACCAGTTTCAAGTGCTTGTGACGTTCAATAAGCTCTATCGCTTTCGGTTGATCGTTCACCAGGAATCCTCGGTCGCGCATCCAGTCGTCATTAAACATTTTACCTAAATAGCGGGTTCCATGATCATGGAAAATAACAACTACCACATCACCCTTTTTAAACATGTTACGCATCTGCATGATACCTGCCATGGCAGAGCCGGCTGAGTTCCCTACAAAAATTCCTTCTTCGCGTGGAATTCTTCTCGTCATTATAGCCGCATCCTTATCCGTTACTTTTTCAAAATGATCAATGATATCAAAGTCGACATTCTTAGGTAAAAAATCCTCCCCGATACCTTCAGTAATGTATGGGTAGATTTCATCTTTATCTAAAATGCCGGTCTCTTTATATTTTTTAAACACCGAGCCATAAGTATCAATCCCCAATACTTTGATGTTTGGATTTTTTTCTTTCAAATATTTTCCTGTTCCACAGATGGTTCCACCTGTTCCAACACCAACAACCAGATGTGTAATTTTACCTTCGGTTTGTTCCCATATTTCCGGACCGGTTTGCTCATAATGAGCCAATGTATTCGCCAGATTATCGTATTGATTAGGCTTCCATGAATTCGGAATTTCCTTTTCCAAACGGGAAGATACCGAATAATATGAACGCGGATCTTCAGGATCAACATCTGTAGGGCAAACAATTACTTCAGCTCCAAAAGCTTTCAATGCATCCACCTTTTCACGTGATTGTTTATCCGTAGTGGTAAAAATGCAACGGTAGCCTTTGATAACAGCTGCAATAGCCAAGCCCATCCCAGTATTTCCACTTGTTCCTTCAATAATCGTATAGCCCGGTTTCAGGCGACCATCCTTCTCTGCTTCCTCTATCATTTTCAAAGCCATACGGTCTTTGATAGAGTTGCCGGGATTACCTGTTTCTATTTTTGCCAATACGGTACACGGCAAGTCTTTTGTAATTTTATTCAGTTGAACAATGGGAGTATTTCCAATTGTTTCCAATACATTTTTATACCACATCCGGCAAATGTAAGGTATCTTTTGAAGCAACACAATTTCGGGTTCTGAATCCTTAATTTTACCTAACCGGTTAAACAATAATCACCATATTTATATATTTGCTCTTTAAGACGCATTAAACCTAACACTATGAAACGATTTTTTTTACTACTTGGTGCTGTTATTGGTACCATTTCCAGTTATGCCCAAACAAAATATACGACCTCGTATGCAACTAACGTGGGTAATCCCGGAGCCCTAAACACCGACCTTGACGATGTTGTTACCGGGTGGACTAATATTATAGGCGGATCCATCAGCATCAATCAATGGTCAACTGTGGTTCCCATGCCCTTTACTTTTAATTATTTCGGCAGTCCGATGAATGAGTTCAAAGCTTCGGCAAACGGACTGATTACCTTTGCTACCGGAACAACTATTTTGCCTGAGGGCAATAAAACGTTACCCGCAAATACATTGCCCGATAGTACCATAGCCTGTTTTTGGGATGCATTTACAACCGGAGCCCCAACTTCCGCAAATGATATTGTAGCATGGAAAGTGTGGGGATCAGCCCCCAACAGACAATTATGGATTAAATGGGCATCATTTGAAATCGGATCTCCTTCTGTTACAAATGCTAGTTTCATGTGTATGATGGAAGAAAGTACGAACAAAATCTACCTCGTGGAGGGTGCATTCAGCCCTACCATTTCTACTGCTGCATCAACAACTACTGCTGGTATACAGTTGAATAATACTACTGCTTTTATGAGTGGAAGTTCTTTCCGTCCTCGTCCTGCCAATACAACTGCAACAACGGATAATAATGTTGTTACCTTCTCACCCTATGTCGTTTCCAACATGACTTTTTCGGATGTAATTGCATCACAACCTTATATTAATAATATTCCTAAAAACGGTATCAATGAAGCTATCCTGAGAGTAGAAGTAAATATGACCGGTGAATTATTACCTGTTAATCTTACCCAGCTTGCCTTTAATACTACAGGTACAACTGCCAATGCAGATATTATCAATGCTAAAGCATTTTATTGCGGTACTGACAGTAACTATTCTACTGCAACCCAATTCGGAAGTACCGTTACATCACCAAGTGGAGCGTTTAATATAAGCGGAACACAACAATTGAAAAGTGGTAAAAATTATTTTTGGCTCACTTATTCTGTAAATAACGCAGCTGTTGTAAATAATGTACTAGATGCCGGTTGCATTTCAGCCACAATCGGAGGAACACCTCAGACTCTTTCTGTAACAGCACCTGCCGGTAGCCGCACCGTTAAACAGGCACTCAGTGGTATGGTGAGTGTTGGTGCAGGAAATACATATGTATACTTAAGTGATGTATTCAAAGAAATTAATACCAATGGATTAAGTGGAAACACAACGCTCTCTATTACATCTAATATTGATGATACTGCAATAGCTTCCCTGATGTATACTTCAGGAGGTAACTACTGGATCCATATTGTACCATCAGCGGATGTTGTTCGTAATATCACAGCACGTTTTGCCGGTAGCACATATCTTGAATTATGGGGAAGTAATAATGTGACCATTGATGGTAAGGGTCCTGTATCCGGGACGGGTAAATACCTTCGTTTCCTTAATAAAGACAATACAGGTTCCACTATCAGCTTCAGCAATGGTTCAAGATACGACACCATTCGTAACTGTACCATTGAAGGAGCCATTGATTCCCAACTTAAAGGAATGATTCATCTTGGTACTTCGCTATACTCATCAACGGGTGTGAGAGATATTCAAATTATTGGCAACGATATCAGAGACCGCAGTGATTCTGTTAGCATTCCAACGATTATGATTTATTCAGCAGGGACAACAGATTTGACCAACAGCAATATCACCATAAGTGGCAATAACATCTTTAACTTCAGACGCTCGGCTGTATACGTTGCAAGTGGAAGTGTGAATGATGGTAACTTCACAATAACCAACAATCATATCTATTATAATGCATCAACAACTCCTGCAAGTGGTGATGTGGTTTCATTAATGAGAATACCCGGAGCATCCGGAGAGAACAATGTGGTAAGCGGAAACTATATTGGTGGACAAGCACCTTTCTGTGGAGGAAGTGCCTGGCTCGCTCCAAATGGTGTAAACTGGGTTGCCATGAATCTTAATGCAGAATTTGTAACAGGAACATCTGTGCAAGGAAATACAATCCAAAACATCAATATGACAAATGCGGGTGCATTTGATTTTGTGGCCATTAGAATGGAAGCCGGTAAGATGAATATTGGTAACATTACCGGAAATCTTATCGGTCATCCGACAACGTCCAATAGTATTATCAATAATATGCGTTTAACATTATGTATCTATTCATTAGCCGGTTCCGGTGATTATGATATCGGAAACAATACGATTGCAAATATTTCAAGCACCGGTATTACTACAGGCACTACTGCTTCTGCCATAAGAGGTATTAGTTTGCAAGCCGGTGGGCCACTACCAACCATCTACAACAATACCATTTATAATTTAACCACTGCGGGTGCGGCAACAAGTGCGGCAACAACGGTTGCAATGGGAATAGGTCTTAACAGCTCATCTGAAATGGGCCCCATTATTGTGCGCAACAATAAGATTTATAATATAACATCAACCAACGCAACGGCAGTGAATATTGTTCCATCTGGAATAGTTGTAGATAATTCCACCTCTAATGGTTTGATTGAGGGAAATACAGTTTCCGGAATCACATGTGTGGCAACCGGAGCAACAGCATCTATTCATGGTATTTATATTCAAGGTGGAACTAAAAACTGGATTGTTCGCAATAATACTGTTGCCTTAACCAATGGATCAAATACTCTTCCAATGGTTATTAGGGGTATTTCGGATAATAATGCAAACAATACCAATACCTATTACAACAACACGGTTTACATTGGAGGAACAGCTGCTTCTGGAGCACTCAATTCCTTTGCCTTTGAAAGAAGACTGGCAAGTACCATTACCCTTCGTAATAATATTTTCTACAATGAGCGCACCGGAGG
>JAZKGH010000063.1:0-7351 GCA_040386055.1 Bacteroidota bacterium | reverse complement strand
CGAAGAAGATTTTGTGGTGGTAGGTAATCTGGAGGGAGCAAGGGAAGCTCTTAAAACAGGAACGGCCGAACTCTTTATGTGGGAAAAATTTACGACCAAACCTTATGCAGATAGTGGTGAATTTAAAATGATAGGAGAGTGTCGCACACCATGGCCATGTTTTGTGATTGCGGCTCGTAACGAATTTATTGAACGGCATGAAGAAGTGCTGAATACGATCCTGAGTATCATTAATCTTTCGTGTTTGGTACTTAAAAATAATAGTGCCGCACCGGAGTTGATTGCCAAAAGGTATGGCATCAAGCTAGAGGATGCAATGTTATGGTTTAAAGAATTGGAGTATGCATACCAGCCTGAGATGGATGCTGCCGGTTTAAATAATATACTATTGGCCTTGAAAAAATTTAAAATTATCGACAGATTACCTGAACTCACCGAAATTTGCTATGAAAAGAATGTAGAATTGATTTAACTTTCGAATGAGTTTCAAACGCCTTATGAAAGTACAAAAAGAAGGACAAGGAAAATTATTTAATCAAGGGTGGTTGGAGCTTTTGACCAAAACCAACCCTTTCATTCATACTGTTACTTATGGTTCGGTAGTTGTTTTCAGTCTTATAAAAAACAATCAACCCATACCGGAAACATTGGTGTTTGCCATTAGCGGGATTATTATCTGGACACTTGTTGAGTATCTCATTCACCGGTTTTTATTTCACATCAAGGCAAGTAAATTTCAATACCTTATTCATGGAGTACACCATGAGTTTCCGCGCGACAGAGAGCGTTTAATGATGCCACCTTTGCCCGGTTTAATGCTGGTGTTATTTTTCTTCGGACTTTGGTATCTGCTCTTTCAACAAAATGTATATGCCTTCATGTCGGGCTTTGTAAGCTGTTATGTAGTATATACTTTTATCCATTACGCATTACACGCTTGGAAACCCGTTAAAGGATTCAAGTTTTTGTGGACACATCATCATAAGCATCATAACCCTGCATTCGAACATACCTCATATGGAGTATCTACTCCGCTGTGGGATTATGTGTTTGGCACCATGCCGAAAGATACCAAAGATATTAAGGGTGAATCATGATAGGAACACGAACCTCCGTTTCATCCCAACGTAATACCATACTCACATTGGTACTATCCACTTCATCAAAATGAATAATGAATTGTTCCTGAAAAGCGGCATGATTGGAAGCCGGTACATTAGTTTTAATTACGTCATCCTTCGGATCCGGTTCCGGAACACCCCAGCGATCAAAATCATTGTTAAACACAATCTGCCAGCTTTCTTTTCCCGGATAAGCATAAATACTGTATTTGCCGGCCTTCAAATGTTGATCGTTAATCATTAAGTTTTTATTGGTTGAAAACAGGGTGGCTTCATTGGCACCCACACGCCAGTATTTTCCATACGGTTGCAACGCTCCTGATGCCTCATCACCAAAAATTAAACGACCTTTTTTGTAGGGTTGGCAATAGTTAACGGTAATATCGGCTCCACCATGATGGTACTCGGCAATAGCTGCCGGACTATGTTTTTTGGTAGCTGAACGCAAGTAGGTGAGTCCTGCAATGATGATTAATAACCCAATGCCAATACCAATTAATACACGCTTCTTCATAATGTTATTATTTATACCTACAAATTAGTCTTTCTGCATCAATTTCAAAATGAGAGAGCATAAAACTTTTAAACACGCTTGTGTGATTTTTTTTGTGTACTTTTTTCAATAAGCTTAAGCACCTTTTTTCCTCTAGAAATAAAAGCCGGTTGTCCCAGCAGAATCAATTCTTCAGCCAGACTTTTGAGTTCAAAGGTTAACTCAGGATAGGTAATAACAATATTACTCATCACTTGCATTGCGAAGGTACGAATGGCAACAGCCTCATCTTTGCTGCGGGCTAACTGGTAGCAAATGTCGAATAATTCACCCCAATACTTTTGGGATGGCATTGTTTCACCCCACAAGCGAAGGATATTACGTTTAACAGCATCATGTGCTCCCTGTTGTTGAAGAAATTCAAGCAGTTTACCATCATACGGTTTTACTAAATCGGGATGAGCGATACCAATATAACTTAAAGGCCAGGCTGCTCGTTGGGTTATGCGGTATTCATTACCTAAAAACAATACCATCAGTTCTTTCATGCGTTGTTTGTCATTACCTACGTATTGTACAATGCGTAAGGTCTGCGGCTTACTGTGCTCTCTCAGTATTTCACTTCGTAAATCCATACAGCTGACGAATATAGAACGAAGTTTGTTGAAAAGAAACGCTTGAGGAAGGTTGGTTACTCTGCACCGAAATCAATACATTCGCATCAAATTTTTTGAATATGAGCAACCAGCATACCATCGATTTTCAATCGCTTACCGACCGTTTTTGCCGATACGTGCAAATTGATACACAATCAGATCCGGAGTCACCCACGCAACCCAGTACCGAAAAACAAAAAGATTTGGCGCGTGTATTGGTAAAAGAATTATTGGAGTTGGGTATCAGCGATGCTCATTTAGATGAGCATGGTTATGTGTATGCAACGGTGCCTTCCACTACCGATAAAAAAGTTCCGGTGATTTGTTTCTGTTCCCATATGGATACTTCACCTGATTGTACAGGAGCTAATGTAAAACCGGTTATTCACCGTAACTATGATGGAGGAAATATTGTACTGCCTGCCGATACAAAAATAGTGTTGAAACCTGAAGAGCATCCTGACTTAAAAACACAAAGAGGAAATGATATCATTACAGCGGATGGAACAACATTGCTGGGTGCAGATAATAAATCAGGTGTTGCTGAAATTATGGAAGCAGTAAGGTTTTTAACCATGAATCCGCAAGTGAAACATGGAACCATTCGCATTTTGTTTACACCCGATGAAGAAATTGGCCGAGGAGTAGATGCAGTCGATATGAAAAAACTTGCAGCCGATTTCGGTTATACGATGGATGGTGAAACTGCAGGACATTTGGAAGATGAAACCTTCAGTGCAGATGGAGTAGTTATCAATATAGAAGGTGTTCCTGTGCATCCGGGTTTTGCAAAAAACAAAATGGAAAGTGCCTTGAAGATTGCTGCTGAAATTGTAGCCGCCTTACCTAAAGATACCTTGTCACCTGAAACTACTGAAAACAAAGAACCGTTCATGCATCCAACCGGAATGACAGGCAGCCTGGATAAATCCGAATTGAAATTTATTATCAGAGCATTCGATACGGATACATTAGCAACGATCGAAAACGAACTAAAAACAATTACCGAAAAGGTAATGAAAAGGTATCCTAACAGTACCTTTACGTTTAAAGTAACGGAGCAATACCGAAACATGAAACTGATCCTGGATAAATATCCGGAGGTAAGTGCGCATGCGCTGGAGGCCATCACGCGTGCAGGTTTACAGGCGCAACGAACAAGCATACGCGGTGGAACGGACGGAAGTCGCTTATCGTTTATGGGATTACCTTGTCCGAATATTTTTGCAGGCGAACATGCGTTCCATGGTAAATACGAATGGGCATCGGTACAGGATATGGCCAAAGCCACCGAGACCATTATTCACCTGTGCGAGATCTGGGAAGAGAAAGCCTAAAAGAATAGCCGCAGATTACACAGATTAAATTAAATAAATCTGTGTAATCTGCGGCTATCTTGTTATTATAATACTACCTCATAAGAAGTATTTCTTCCGCCACCTTCCGTTTTGCGCAGCACTTTTTTATCGATTAGATCTTGTATATCACGAAGTGCAGTATCCGGTGACGACTTGGTAAGTTTGGCCCATTTGCTGCTGGTAAGGTTTCCTTCAAATGCATCCAGAAGTTTATTGAGCACCTGTTGCTGCCGTGCATTGAATATTGTTTTAGCATGCATTTCCCAAAACTTGCCTTTACGTAAAACATCATCGAGTGTGTCATCAGTAGCGTGAAGGGCTGCCATCAGGCATTGCATAAACCATTTAACCCAATCGGTAACATCGAGCTTACCCTGTTGTGTACGCTCCAGTATATCGTAGTATTGATTGCGTTGCAGGCGTATTTGTGCACTCATGCTGTAAAAACGTTGTGCACTTTCATCTGCACGTGCCAGTAACATATCGGTAAGTGCGCGCGCTATTCTGCCATTACCATCTTCAAAAGGATGGAGTGTTACAAACCATAAGTGAGCCAATGCAGCCTTGAGCACAGGATCTACATCGTGCCTGGTATTGAACCATTTTAAAAATGACACCATCTCTTCATTAAGCACCGAAGCAGGAGGAGCTTCATAATGCACACGCTCTTTGCCCAGCGCTCCTGAAACAACCTGCATAGGCCCCGTTTCATCTTTACGGTATTGGCCGGTGCGCACCATGAAGTTGCCACTTTTTCCTAATGGGAACAAATATTTTTGCCACTCACACAATCGTTTTTTGGTGAGGGGTTTTTGGTATTGTTGTGTTGCATCCAGCATCATTTCTACCACACCATCTACATGTCTGTCAGAGCGTACCAATCCTCCAACATCCAATCCCAGCTTACGTGCGAGTGATGATCGCACCTGATTTGAGTTTAACAGTTCTCCTTCTATCTCACTTGTTTTTTGTACATCGAGTGTAAGGGTTTTGAGTAGAGCCTCTTCACGCAACTTAAAACCCATAGCCTGCATTTTACCGAGTATGCGCCCTTGTTTATTGCGAAGTTTTCCCAATTCCACCTGTATTTCTTCATTTCGCCAGGTAAAGTTGGGCCACTTGGGTTGTTGGTGTATGTATATTATTCTCCGCATATTCTGCGGTAAATATATTTCATATTCTCCGCATAAAAAAATTATTCTCCGCAAATTATGCGGGGATTAACAATTTTATTCTCCGCATAAATTATGGTAGGGTGGTTGACCAACAGCTCTAAATATCTTATTTTGCAGCCATATAAAGGTATATTTATGCGTAAAATTGCTGTCTTAGGTCTGTTATTTGTAGGTTGTATGTGTACTGTTCAGGGGCAGGCACTCAAAACATGGTTTGGCGAATGGAAAGGGTCACTCGAATTGTATAAACCGGATGGCTCAATAGATAAAACGGTTCCGATGGATCTACTCATTAAACCCACAGCGGACAGTTTAGCTGTGCAGTGGCGAATAACGTATAATAAACAGGATGTTCGTGATTATAGTATGCGTACGGATGATGCGAGCGCAGGAAAGTTTGTGCTTGATGAAAAGAATGGAATATCCATTGATGTACGCAGATTTGGAAACGTACTTCTGAGCAGTTTTGAGGTGCAGGATTATCAGATTTCGGATAGCTATGAAATGCGTGGAGTAACCATGATTTTTACACTCACCAGCTCCAGTACAAATATACATACACGAAGTGGCAAAGGAACGGAACAAAGTCCCACCGTAAAATCAATGCCGCTGAATGTATTTCAACGGGCCGTCTTGTTCAGGCAATAATCTTATTCAATACTCAGTTTTTCATACAGAATATTGCCATCTTCCTTTTTAATAGCTATAACATAAATACCGCTATTAAATTCACTTGTATTAATAGAAAACGATTGCTGTTTTAGTGTTGATTCATATATACGTTCACCGGTTAATGTATATAAGGAAACTGAAATTGATGATGAATAAGGATTGTTAACGTAGAGCATATCACTTGCAGGATTAGGGTAGAAGTGTATGTTTTGACTCCTTGATGAAGAGGCTTCTTCTATTCCAACCCTCCAGTCAATCTTTTTGAATGAAAATGTATCTGAAAATAAATAATAATTAAATTGGCCATTATTCTCAAAGAGACCAAGGCCAATGAAATAGTCATTATGCTTATGAATTTGATGGATCGAATGAAAGAACGGATGGTATTCCATATATTGAGGGTTACTGAAATTACTATCAACTTGAACAACATTGGCGAATGAGCCGTATCCCCAACTTCCCATGATAATACCGGAGTCCAATCCTCCACATATCAGGAAGCCATTATTTTCTGTGGGATAGATGTTTTTTATTTCTGTAAATGGAACACTGATCTGATTACTTTTAATAATGGTTCCTGTGGAATTTAAGAAATGATAACCGATATATGGGTTGGTATAGGTATTTATAACTCCCGCATCGGCCCATAGCATCATTGTATTGCCATTTGACAAAGTTGTCATAGTAGCACCATTGTTAAAAAACCAATCGGGATATTGTTTCCAGAGATGATTACCCTCAAAATCTATTTTCGTTATCCCATTTGGATCGTCATTGAAAATAAGGTAACCATTAGGGGCTTTTGTAATAACCTGATCAAGAAAGAAACTACTTTTCTTAACAAGAATATTTAGAGGTTTAACCAGTATTTCTATTCCTGTGGTATCCCAAACTCTATATTGTAATTTATTGGAGGAGTCTGCAGTAAGTGTAATAATTTTACCGGGTTTGCTTGTGGCATCAACCAATGTTTGATTGTAGTACCATTGCGAATAGGAAAAAGTACTTGTCCATTTAATCTTACCGGTTGAATCCAGCCTGATCAGTTTAAAATTATTATCAGTTGATAGCCTATTACTCACTAAAACGACCAGATCATTTGTATGCGGAATGGTGTCAATAGATATTTCTTGGTCACTATGTGCCGGAGAGAGTATTGCCGGGAGAGGGGTTTCAAATAGTTTGTTACCATTAAAATCATACTTTGTTACAGTTGCAATTTCATAGTACGCAGAGTCGTTACTACCGGTAACATATATTCCGGAACTATGCACCAATATTTTATTGGTTCTCATCAAAGGATTCAGGACATGCCATGATTGAGCGGATGTGAAATAAAAAGAGAATGCGAATAAGCCGAATAGGCTAAGGGACCGGATGGAGTTTTGAGTCATAGGAATAAGAATTAGTAGATACTAATATACAATAAGCAGATTAATTACACAAGCTTATCTCAATACATCTCCATATTCAGGTGTTTTGTCAAATACACTTTTGGCAAATGGGCACAAGGGTATAATTTTAAGCTGAAGCTTGCGTGCAAATAAAACGGCCGCTTCTACCAGTTTTTTACCGGCACCTTGTCCTTTAAGTTTATCCGATACTTCGGTGTGGTCAATGATGATTTGTGTTTCACCGGCCCATACGTAAGTCATTTCGGCTACACGTTCACCATCAAGTTCAATGGAAAAAGCTCCTTTTTTACCATCGTCTTCCTGTTCTATATTCATTGTTGGTATTTAGTTAATGAGTTATTTGTTATTGGGTTATTAAGACTCAAAAATGCACAATGAAATTAATCTTTTCTGCCTACTTAACAAAATAGCCCGGAATTTCCGGGCTATTTCACATCATACATAAATAACTCATTAACCCA
>JAZKGH010000062.1:0-7248 GCA_040386055.1 Bacteroidota bacterium | reverse complement strand
CATCTAAGTTTATGCTTGGCCAGTCAATTGTATTTACGGTAAAAGCTAAAGTTGATGCTAATTTTAGAGGTAACTCCGTTATCAACGAAGTAACTGTTAAGCTTCCGGATGATGTAACCAACCCGGGTGACTCTACCGATTCGGATACCACACTTATAAACAGAAACATTAAACTGCTCGTTTCAAAAACCGCAAACGTTCCATATGTTTTAACAGGTGATTCAATTGGTTACACTATTACTGTAACCAATGAAGGGCTATCATCACTTGATAGTGGAGAGGTGGTAACTATTACTGATCAGGCGCAGGCCGGATTAACACTTGCTGCATTCGATACTAAAAATGGGAATTACAATTCTTTAACAGGAAAATTAATCCTTAATAGTTCATTTGCTCCAACACAATCTCTGGAATTAACCGTCAAAGGAAGAATCGCTCCGGGCTATACCGGAACAAGTATTCGCAATGCGGTATTGGTTAAACTTCCTTCTGATGTCGTTAACTCGGGTGATTCAACAGATGCAGATACCACTCCGGTTGCACGTATCATCAATCTTGGACTTAGCAAAACAACACCAACAACTACAGTTGATGCAGGAGATAGTATTACCTATACAATCACACTTACCAATAATGGTGTATCATCGCTCAACAGTGGTGAAGTTATCACCATTAAGGATCAACCTGCTGCCGGATTATCTATCCTGTCATACACAACAACAAACGGAACGTATAATGCTACAACGCAAAAACTTACTTTATCCGCTTCGTTTGGAACAGGTCAATCTGTTGCCTTAACAGTTAAAGCTAAAGTGAGTCCAACCTATACCGATTCAACCATTCAAAATCGTGTAGTTGTATCTCTTCCAATTGATATAATTAATACGGGTGACTCAACTGATACAATAACAACACCGGTAGTTAGACATGTTAATCTCACTCTTACCAAAACAACACCTACTACACTGGCAATTTCAGGTGATAGTATTGTGTATACGATAACCTTAGCCAATAATGGTTTGGCAACATTGAATGCAGGAGAAATTGTTACCATACTTGATCAACCGTTATCGGGTTTAACAATTGGATCTTACAATACCGCTAATGGTGCATACGATCCTGCCACCGGAGCACTTACCTTAAACAATGCCATTGCCAAAGGGCAAACAATTGTGCTGGGTGTTCGTGCTAAGATTGGCGATAATTACACAGGTGATTCTGTACGCAACACTGTGCTGGTAAGATTACCAAAAGACGTGGTGAACTCGGGCGACTCTACAGATACTGTGGCTACCCGCCTTATCCGCATCATCAATCTGGATATAACCAAAACCACAGACAGTTTAAGCATTACCGCAGGTGATACAATCACCTATACAATTACAGCCACACACCAGGGGATATCCTCAATGAGTGCCGGTGAAATCGTTTCGATTGTTGAACAACCTGCTGCCGGGCTCAACATACTTTCGTATACTACCAACAACGGAATCTATAATGCAACTACAGGAGCACTCGTACTGAATACTTCATTCAATAGAGGGCAATCCCTCACGCTAAAAGTGAAGGCTCTGGTGAGCCCTGCATATACCGGTACTTCAATTAAAAATACTGTCTTCATTAAACTTCCGCTGGATGTATACAATCCGGGTGACTCTACTGATAGCGTAACAACTCCAGTTAAACGCTGGATTAATCTGGGTATTTCAAAAGTAACTCCTTCAGTTGTTGTTACTGCGGGTGATTCAATGAGCTATACAATTACGGTTACCAATAATGGTATATCTGATATCAATCCCGGTGAAGTAGTAACTGTTCTTGAACAACCTGCTCCGGGCTTAACCATTGCGACATACACTACTGCTAATGGAGCATATAACCCTGCAACGGGAGCACTTACCTTAACCACTCCGTTCACAACCTCGCAACCGATTGTGTTGACTATTCGGGCAAGAGTGAATTTGAATTTTGTAGGTGATACTGTTCGAAACGCTGTATTGGTAAGATTACCTTCAAGTGTTGTAAACCATGGTGATTCAATTGCGAAAGTTGCAACAAGGGTGACCACTATGATTATAGCTACCTGGGATAATTTTGTTAACGATTCCATTGACGGAGCAAATGGTGGTGTTGCCGGAAATGTGCTAACCAATGATACGTTAAACAATATTCGTATTACTAATCCTGCTGTTGTTACCCTCACGGTTGTAGACAACGGAGGCATCACCGGATTAACCATTAACAATCTTGGTTCAATGAATATTCCTGCAGGAACACAGGCCGGAACATACAATGTCATTTACCGTATCTGCGACCCTAATAATGTTTGTGACACTGCTTTGGTTATCGTGAGAGTTAAACGCGGATTGGCCATTACTGCTTCTTCACTTTGTATCAACGATGTGCCTTATGTGCACTATAAAGTTGTACCTAATTTCACTCCTGATTCTATTAACCCGGTTAGTTTAACATGGTTAAATGGTGATGGTTCTCCTCTCACTATTCTACCTGCTTCTTCTGGAAACCCACTTGAAGCAACGGTGCTTTGGGCAGGAACCAAACCGGATGCTTCAGGTAATCCTACAAGCTGGCCGGGATGGTGTTTGTACAATGATGTATGGCGTCAATGTAATGATGGCTTTACAGGTGTGAGACCGGCAGCTAAACTTATTATTAGTGTGAATCCGTTCGACACAATTAATGTAACCTACCCTCCTGCTATTCCAAATTGTAATGCACTCCCTCCTACCTTATCTAGAATGGAAGTAGTGAAGAGCGTTGTATCCACGGGAGCTTACAACAATATTGGTGATACCATTAACTATACTATTGTAGTAAAAAACACAGGTAATGTTACCCTCAAAAACATCAGTGTTGTTGATACCAACGCTGCGCTCATCTCTCCTGTGAATGGAAACATTGCACAGATTCTTGCAGGCGATTCATTCACGGTAACAGCACGTCACATTGTTACTGCTGCCGACATGACTGCACGGGTTGTAAATAATACAGCTTTTGCTTCAGGTGTCGATACCGGTAATGTATCGGTAAAAGACAGCTCTGATAAAATAGTAACATATGTTGGTCGTGTAGTTAATCTTACGGTAACCAAAATAGCCGACAGATCAATTGTTACTGCCGGTGATTCTCTCACATATACAGTAGTCGTTACCAATAATGGGCCAACTACGTTACGTAGCAATGAAGTGATTAATGTGATGGATATGGCAGATACAGGCTTGATTATTCATTCAATCCAAACCTATAATGGAACCTACAATCAACTAAGCGGAAATCTTATTTTAAATAATGATTTCAAACCAACACACTCTATTGTATTCACCATAAAAGCAAAAGTTGATGCTTCAAACAAAAAAGATTCGATTCGCAACAGAGTATTCGTACACACACCCATTGACGTATTGTTAACAGGAGACAGTACTGATACTTCAACCACTGCCGTGAAACGTTCAATTGACCTGAGTGTACAAAAAACTGCCAACAAAGCCGTTTTGATTCAGGGCGAATCAATCAAGTATACCATTACTGTTAAAAACAATGGAGTATCAGCATTGCAAGCCGGTGAACAAGTTCGCATTATTGAATACTTACCTGATAGTGTACTCAACATAGTATTCACGGCAAATGCCCCTGCAGGAAGCACCTTTGATGCAACAACAGGAGTATTTACCCTCGGCCAGAAATTTGCTGCAGGAGATAGTTTGGTATTAGTTGTTGAAGGAACGTTACACGAAGATTTCAGCTCTAAAACAACCATTACCAATAGTGTAAGGGTAAAAACACTAAATGGAGTTGTTGATATGAATCCTTTAAATGATTCTGCATCCGTTATTACATTAGTGAAACTTTTGGCAAAAGCCACCGATGTTATAACGCAGAACCAAACTATTTGTAAAGGATCAACAGCAATAATTGATCTTACTGCTCCTGATGTAATCAATCCTGTATTTACATGGTACTCCGACTCTATGTTGACACAATCCTTTGGAAGCGCTCCAATGTATTTTGTTCAGTTATTTGCTACCACTTCTTACTATGTAACTGTAAAAGGTTTAAACAAAGCAGAGAATACTCCGCAAACAGCCAGAAAAATTACTATTACAGTAAATGAATATGCCGTAGACACCATGATCATTACTCATGATACTGCTGTTTGTTATGGTAAAATAGCTAAGCTGGGAGCTGCTCCTAACGGTCATATTACGGATCCTGTATTTACATGGTATGCCTTGCCTTCTCTTACCGTTCCAATTGCAACAGGTGATACCTTTAGCACAGCGGGATTGACCAGAGATACTCTTTACTATGTAACAATTAAAGGATCCGACTTATGCGAAAGCAGAGAGCTGCACATTGTTCGTGTTACCATTAAAAGAGATTGTGGTATCGCACGTTTAGGTTTGGCCAAAGCATTATCACAATCTAAATTGAATGCTGACGGTTCATATGATTTAACATTCAATTTCGTGGCCGGAAACTTTGGTACCGACCCAATCATTGATGTTAAAATGAAAGATGATTTAAGACCTGTATTCCCTAATGCCGATATCAAAGTATTAAGTCTTAGCACTAACGGACCATGGATTGTTAATAATAACTATGATGGTTTGGTTGACGTGGAAATGCTGGGACCTGGTAACCGTTTAGACGTGAACGAACGTCAGACACTTATCCTTTCGGTCAATCTCAAATTCGCGGATAACGATACAGCAACATCGTTCAAAAACATAGCAGAACTCAGAGGTCTTTCAGAAGTAAATGGAAATCCGGTTGAGCGTAAATCTCAGGATGGAGGTGATCCGGATCCGGATGCTGCCAGTGATACTGTAAACACTGTTCCGACACCAATTGTCATTAACAGAAATGAACCGAAGGGTAACCCTGAAGTTTTCATCCCCGGTGGATTCTCACCAAACGGGGATAAGGTGAATGATTACTTTGTGATTGAGAATCCACAAGGTTACAGGATCTACTTTGCGATATACAATCGTTGGGGAAATCTGTTATATGAAAATAATAACTACGATAACAGTTGGGATGGTGTAGCACAAAAAGGTATTTCAATAGGAGAAGGAGTACCGGATGGAACATACTTCTACGTTGTAGAGTATACCGATAACATTAGTAAAAAACATAAACTGGCGAGCTATATAACGATTAACAGATAACATGGAATAGTGCAATTACCTCTTCGGTTTTGCACTATTCCCTAATACTAAAAATGATGGGACAGACATATTCAATACCACTTCAGGAATGTGAGGAAATTTGCATCATAGATGATTCTCCTCTACCCATGGCAATGACCAAAAGAATATGCCAAACGTTTCTTCCTGCAACACCTATTTTAACATTTCCGGATGTTGATAGCGCTGTTTCCTATTTGGTAAATGCTCTCTTGAAAAAGAGAGCCATTTTTCTCGATTTATATATGCCCGAAAAAACAGGGTGGAACTTTTTAGAATTATATAACCCTACCTTTTCAGAAAACATTTATATTCTTTCGTCAACCGATTCTGAAGAGGATAAATACAAGGCAAAAACACATCCTCATGTGAAGGATTTTTTACCCAAACCACTCACTTTTGACCGAATCAAACTGCTTTGACCAGAGATCGGTATTCTATTGTAGCAACCGACCCTAAATAGCTCTTAAACCACAATTTATATTGTATAATTGGTGGTTCATCTTGAAATATAACCTCTCATATTTTGTTCACATTTTCAGAGTGAATAATATCCCCATTTCACCTAATTTATCTTAACCTACTTCAAACAAGATAAACAGACAATATTCCTATTTAAAGTAGAAATATGCCCCATCTCGGGCATTTTGGGGCCAAATCCCTGTATTCAAAAAAAAATCCGCTATCTGTATAACTAAAGCCAACGCTAATGTAATAGAGTCCTAGGCTTAGTGGCCGCGCCCGTAGTTTTGTTCAACAAAAAAGACAACAAAATGCGTTCACTCCTCTCCACAACAAAATGTATTTCGAACCAGCAAACGGCCGAAGTATTCTTCCAAGAGAGTGAATAGTCAAAACACGAACATGTACTCATTGTTACTGAAAAGAAAATTTTACATTATACTACTGCTTCTGGCTTCGGGTTCCCTGTTTGCCCAGCAAGATGCAATGTATTCTCAGTACATGTTCAATATGATGGCTGTTAATCCTGCTTATGCCGGTAGCCGTGAAGTATTAAGTATAACAGGTTTATCACGTGCACAATGGGTAGGTTTGGAAGGAGCTCCTGTTTCCAACACGTTGAGTTTAGATATGCCCATTAAAGACAAACGTATCGGAGTTGGACTTCAGGTGTTCAATGATAAAATCGGTATTATGTCAAACAGTGGTTTTTATGGCAGTTATGCTTACCGCATCCGTTTCAAAAAATCAACCTTGTCATTTGGCCTCCAGGGAGGAATGGTTCACTTCACCGCTAACTACGCTCAGGTTCGCCTTACAAGTATCATCACTACTGTTTCCGACAGAGCTTTCCAGGAAAACGCCAGCATTCTGATTCCAAGTGCAGGTGCCGGATTTTTTCTGAATAATGATAATTACTATATCGGAGCATCCCTTCCTAACCTGTTGAATACTCAAATCAGCTCCGGTTCTCAGGTTCAGGTCAACAAATATGATCACTTGTTCTTAATGGGAGGATATGTATTAAACCTGAACAGCGATTTTAAACTTAAACCTTCAGCATTGTTAAAAGTTGTTTCAGGCGCTCCGATTCAATTGGATGCAAATGTTAACCTATGGATGTATGATTTAATTGCTGTTGGTATTTCATACAGAACAGGTGATGCTGCTGTAGCAATGGTTGAACTGCAAGCCGCTCCTAACTTTAAAGTTGGTTATGCTTACGATCAGTCAATTAATGGCCTTCGTGATTTCCATTCAGGCTCACACGAACTCATGCTTCGTTATGAGTTTGGATATACTAAAGACAAAATTTTAACCCCAAGGTATTTCTAGCTTGATTTAGAATGAGTACATGCTCAAATGAAAAACATTAGTAACAATCAACATATAATCCACCGACAACTTCATAAACTGATTGTTATGCTCATCTGTGTCATTCCCTTTAACACAATTGCACAGTCACCCTCTTCCAGAATATTTAACAGCAAAGAAGCATATGCCGAAGAATGCTTCAAGTCCTACCGGTACCTTCAGGCCATCGATGCCTATCTGCCCATTGTTAAAAAAGACTCTAACA
>JAZKGH010000061.1:0-4094 GCA_040386055.1 Bacteroidota bacterium | reverse complement strand
GCATTGGCTGATTAAGTTTGATGGCCTCAAATCCATTGTTGTAACCAATATCATTTCCGGTTGAATCCCATTGAGCAACCAGATTATTATTATTAGCAAGATCCTGATCGAGATCATCTCCTGCATTACTTCTGTATAATTTAAACCCTTCAAAATCCTTCTCGCGTGTAATAGGATCAACCGACTCGATAGCTGAAGCATCCCAGTAAATATCTACTTTGGTATCTGAAGGAATAATTTTCATCATGGGACTTGAAGGAGGCTCCGGTAATACAAACCTGTCGAGTTTCCCGTTACCGTTTGCATCCAATTCAGCTTTATACTTTCCATCTTCGTTCACATCTTCCCCAACATAAGTGGCACGGGTGCGCGACATATGCTCCGTTAACTCTGCTCTTGATTCAGGAGTAGAGAGAATGGAATTACCGGAAACTTGCATGATCGATTTTTTTGCAGCAACATACGCCACTACGTAGTTGAACTTTTCTCCCGGAGCAACCCTTGGCAATGGCCCTGCTGAAATCAATTGGATCCAGTTGGCCGGAGAACCATTAAACGGACCATTATTCCCAAAGATCTGAACGGAATCATTTCCCTTACTTAACTTTTCATACCGACCTAAGTCATCAGCTGGTTTTGTAAACTCGGGATAAACCGAAGTGAAATTCCAGAAATTATAATTCACTTTAGGTGCTGCAAATCCTCTTGTAACAAACGTATCTGGTTTGTCAGGATTAAAGAACATTCCTCTCCAATCCATACCTAAAAATTGCATGGCTCCATACGATTGAATATAGCTGGCGTCATCGGCAGTATTATCTCCCAACCAGGCATAAATAGCTTTAAATTTAGTATCCACGCCATTACGCCCTTTAGCATAAAATGCAGTACCGGCATCACGTGTAACATTCACATTGCGCACCACCAGATCCGCCCACTGGCCCATCCACACCGAATCCCAGGCTGTTGTCGAATTATTGGTGATCTCGTAATTACAAATGACAAAATAATCGGCAAATGAAAAATTCCATGCATAACTTTCCAGCTTCACAGATGCCTTTAATGGATTATCGTGACTGCTGATTGGCTGAGACGTACCCGGCACAACGGTATTTGAATCGGTAAGAAAAAATACAAAATCCTGATGCGAAACAGCCGATGCTGAATAATTAGGACTGGTCGTTAATTTAGAGCGTTCAATCGGATTGGCAGTTCCGGTAAACTCGTAGCCCGGAGCTCCCGTTGAATAACCTGAAGAAGCATCAAAAGCACTTGTTGATACCAGCTTTTGACCATTCACCAGTGCCCCGATCCAAAATCCGGATTCAAACAAATGTTCCAATCCTTTTTGAGGATAAGACATGGAAGGATCTCCCTGTACATTACTTCTTACGGTAGGTCTGCCTATAGTACCAACGGTACTCATGGTTAATCCCACCCGGCCTACATTCGTAGATTTTTGTTTATAACCCACCTGGGCTGAAACGGAGAGAGTTGATAATACAACTCCCAGCATAAAAAGGCGTTTATTTAGCATACGATTTAACCGTACAAATATGTGCTTTTTTGCCGTAATCAATATTAAAATAACTTTAAGCTATAATGTCTTTTAGCATCACCGGATTACCCTCTGTTCTCCTATCCCCATGTAAACTAAAAGCATTCTTATTATCAAGCAGTTAGATGACCAAATTGTTAACCCCCTGATAACACAGGTACTTACCTGGATACCAGTTAAGCATCAATCGTTTGCAAAGTCAAATACGATTAGCCCACATTTAGTGTTAAAAAATTATTAACCCTTATAAATGCACTAACCTATTCATTACATAAAACCAGATTATACTCATTTGAATTGGCTTAACCAAACAGGAAGAATGTGGAAAAAATTATCATGACAGTGAACACCTTACAACTTATTGAAAAGAGTAATGCACAAAGCATGCACATAAAAAAATAGAGATGTGCATAAGTATGTTTCTTCCAACCAACACATCCAAAAAAAATGCAGTGTACTTACATTTGAGAGGAACAGAAAGCAGAAAAAGAGGATAGCAAGAAATGGCCGAAGCAATTAAAAATACAAGGAAACCGACTCGCAATATAGATCTTAAGTCAATTATAGATGCAGGCAAAGTACCACCTCAGGCTGTTGACCTTGAGGAAGCTGTACTGGGTGCGCTGATGCTGGAAAAAAATGCTATTACTGTAGTAGCCGACATTTTAAAACCGGAAAGTTTTTACAAGGAAGCGCACGTGATAATCTTCCAATCCATCAAGGATCTATTCAGCCGTGCCGAACCCATTGATATCTTAACCGTAACATCTGACCTTCGCAAAAAAGCATTGCTGGACATTGTGGGTGGTGCTTACTATATCACTTCCCTTACCAACCGAGTAGCGTCTGCGGCCAATATTGAATACCACGCCCGCATTGTTGCGCAAAAATTCATACAGCGCGAGTTGATCCGTATTGCTACCGAAATTCAGAAAGAAGCATTTGAAGAAGCAACGGATGCTTTCGAATTACTGGATAGTGCCGAACGTAAATTGTTTGAAGTATCACAAGGAAATATCAAACGTGATTACAAACAGATGAACTATGTTATCAAGGAGGCGATTCGTGAAATTGAATCGATGAAAGATAAGGAAGGCGGACTTACAGGTATTCCTTCCGGCTTTACTCGTTTGGACCGTATCACTTCCGGTTTCCAAAAATCCGATTTGATCATCCTTGCTGCCCGTCCCGGTATGGGTAAAACGGCTATGGTGCTTTCTATGGCGCGCAATGCATCATTACTATCCGAAAAACCGAGAGCCATTGCCATTTTCTCTCTCGAGATGAGTAGTAAACAATTGGTAACAAGGATGATTTCGGGAGAAGCTGAGATCACCGGTGAAAAACTTAAAAAAGGACAACTTGCCGAACACGAATGGCAACAGTTAAATACCAAAATTGCCCGCCTCAATGAAGCACCAATTTTTATTGATGATACTCCTGCCCTTTCCATTTTTGAATTGCGCAGCAAATGCCGCAGGCTAAAAGAACAAAACAATATTGAGATGATCATCATCGATTATTTGCAGTTGATGCGTGGTGATGATGCCAACAATAAAAATGGTAACCGTGAGCAAGAGGTAAGTTATATTTCACGTTCCCTTAAAGCGCTGGCAAAAGAATTAGACGTTCCGGTAATTGCACTGGCACAGTTGAGTCGTGCTTCCGAAAAACGCGGAGCAGCCGCAATCCCGATGCTTTCGGATTTACGTGAATCCGGTTCCATTGAGCAGGATGCTGATATGGTAATGTTTATTTACCGTCCGGAGTATTATAAAATTACAGAGTTTGAAGACGGAAGCTCAACGCATGGTGTGGCCGAGTTACATATTGCGAAGCATCGTAACGGGGCCTTGGATAATGTACGCTTGCGTTTTGTGCATGAGTTTACCAAGTTTCAGGATCTCACCGAATTTGAATACCAAACCGATCCAAGCATGCTCACCGATAATCCGGGAACCATTACCATCAGTTCAAAACTGAACGACTGGAGCAATGACCCTGATGAGTTTACACCTGCTCCGTTTTAGTCCATTCGTCCTGATTCGTTTCATTGGTCGACTAGTTAGTTACATTGCCAATTATTTCTTCCTGCCTTGAATGGGCTTATTATCTTATTACAATATTGAACCCCTTTGGGGTTCTTTTTTCGAATTTAGTGCTTTAGTATTCGAATTTTAATACAACAATTCATCCAACGCGCTTCTGAACTCATTTACCGTTTTGCGGTCGCCTTTCAATTGTGCTTCTTTCATGCCTTTTTCATAAACAGCAATTGCCGATGCTTCATCTAATCCTTCCAGTAATATTCCCAATTGATAGTAAGCGGCTACATAATGTTCATCGGCAGCAATAATCTGTTCAAACAGGTTTTGCGCCTTTTCGGGTTGTTGCATACTCAGATATTCCATGGCCAATGCATAGTGCAAAAACAGGTCATTGGGCTGTTTTTCAAGCATTTCAAGCAGTTTGTCGAATCGTGAATTTGCCATTTTTCTAAAAACAAAATTTAGCTACTTTTGTCTCCCTTTTATAG
>JAZKGH010000060.1:0-18602 GCA_040386055.1 Bacteroidota bacterium | reverse complement strand
GGCTCCAAAAAAAGTAGTGAAAGCTCCTGTTAAAAAAGTAGTAGCGAAGGTAGCTCCAAAAAAAGTAGTGGCTAAAAAAGCGGCTCCGGCTCCTAAGAAGGTCGTTGCGAAACCTATAGCTAAGTCAGTTGTAAAACCAGTTGCGAAAGTTGCTCCTGTGGCTAAAAAAGTCACTCCGGCTCCTAAAGCCGCAGAAACTAAACCGGCTGCACCTAAAGCAATTCCTTTTGCAGAGAAAAAAGAAGAACCATTTGAGATTGTAAACGAATCTTCAAAAAGATATTCAGATAAAGATCTGGTTGAATTCAAAGAATTAATCAACCAAAAACTAGTTGTTGCACGCGAGGAGTTGGCTAACCTGATTAACCAAATGCAAAATCCTGGAATGAATGCAGGTGATGATTCTGATAACTCATACAAAACGTTGGAAGATGGTTCTTCAACAGCTGAAAAAGAATATGTAAGTAACTTAGCTTCCCGTCAAAAGAAGTTTATTGAGAACTTAGAAATGGCTTTGATTCGTGTTGAAAATAAAACTTACGGAATTTGCCGCGTGACCGGTAAATTGATTTCAAAAGAAAGATTACGTGCTGTGCCTCATACTACTTTGAGTATGGAAGCTAAATTACAACAGTACAAATAATCCACTTAAACAATTTTTAAGGTAGAGACGTTCAATACTGGACGTCTCTACTTGTTTATATACCCAACCACAATTCATACATTTGCACCTGCATGAAAAACAAACTGATTCTTTCCATCGCCCTTATTATGGGCATTTTACTCATTGATCAGTGGGTAAAATATTATATCAAAACACATTTTTTCTTAGGTGAAGAAATAGATGTAATAGGCAATTGGTTTAAGATTCACTTCACTGAAAACTATGGTATGGCTTTCGGAATGGAGTTTGGCGGGAAGTCGGGAAAGTTATTGCTTACCTTGTTCCGATTGATTGCCATTGGATTTATTGGCTGGTATATTCTTTCCCTTACTAAAAAGAACAGCCATACGGGTTATATTCTCTCCTGGACATTGATCATGGCAGGTGCCGTTGGAAACCTTATCGACAGTGTCTTTTACGGGGTATGGTTTGGCTACGAAACATGGTTCCATGGTCGTGTAGTGGATATGTTCTACTTCCCAATTATTCGTACTACCCTTCCCGAAGGTTTTCCTTTATGGGGTGGAGAAGATTTTGAATTCTTCCGTCCGGTTTTTAATATTGCGGATGCATCTATCAGTATTGGCTTTATTGCCATTCTGTTGTTCCAGCGAACGTTCATGAAAGAAGAAAATAAACTACAGGAAGAAATGAGCCCTGTAAACGAAAATCAAGAGTAGTATCGTTAGGACAACATGCATAAACTATTCGCATCTGTACTTTTTCTAATCCTGTTTTCGGCAAATGCCCAAAGAGTGGATCTCCAACTAGGCGCAGCATTGCCTAGTGGTGATTTCGGGAACAACGATTTATCCAAAAATGAAAACGCATTTGCCACTAATGGATATACTTTGGGACTTCAGGCTGATTACCCTGTTTATAAAAACATGGGGATTGTTGCCAAACTAAATTACAGCACATTCGGTTTTAATGAGAGCAGTTATCAAACACAGTTTAATAAACAACTGCCTCCCGGCACATCTGCTATTGTTGAAAGTAATGATGGATATAGCTGCACTTCTGCATTGGCCGGAGGATTCATGACATTGGGTAAAAAGAAGTTAACCCTTGATATCCGATTGATGACGGGTTTCTTAACGCTCACCAATAGTGGTCTTTCATACACTACTTCTTATGCAGGGCAGGAATATAAACAACGGAATTTTAGTGAGACGGATGCAGCAATAGCTTTTGGTTGGGGTTTAACAACACGCTATGTTTTTACGAACCGGTTGTATCTTTCTTTAAATCTTGATAATGTTTATGCGAATACAAACTTCCGTAAGAATGAATACCAATCCAGTTCAGAAGAAACAGTAAGCAAGCCCTATCAAACTTATTTGATGAGCATTGGATTAGGCTATGATCTGCAATAATTATTTAGGTTGCGGGCGGTAAAATTGAAGCTTACCACTTTTTACATCACTGAGATTCCAGTCACTTAACATTACTTTTCGCACTCCGTTCACATTTTGTTCGGCAATCCTGATATGTCCTTTCTCTGCTGTAGTAGCATATACAATGGCGGTGTGTTCAACCATTTTCCATCTTACAAGTGATGTATCGGTTTTGCTTTCCATTACCACATTATTGATTTGAATTAAATCACCCGCTAAGATTTGATCCTTTTTATAATCGATCGGTTTGCCGAATGTAGTTGGGAATTGCCATTTGGCATTGGCATAGGTAAGCGCTTCATTAGCTAAATCCCAGCATTCTCCCCTTCCTACCTTTTTACCTATCACAGAGTTCACATACTCCACAATTTTAGCATTGGTAGGAGGAAGTGTTTCCACAGGAACAATCCAAAGGCTCAGAAGCAGAAAAAAGGTTTTCATAGTATTACATCAATATTCCGGCAATGGTTGCCGAAAGGTAAGAAGCAAGTGTACCACAAATGAGTGCACGGAATCCCAAACGGGCCAAGTCTGCTCTTCGGGCAGGAGCCAATTCTCCGATACCGCCCACCTGGATGGCAATAGAGCTGAAGTTAGCAAAACCACACAACGCAAAACTTACGATCACCAATGATTTGGGGTGCAATGTTCCCTGCGCGATCATGGGAGCAAGATTTGAATAGGCAACAAATTCGTTTATGACCATTTTGGTTCCCATCAGTGAACCTACGATAAAGGTATCCTGGCTTGGTACTCCCATGGCATAAGCAAAAATGGAGAATACCGAACCAAAAATAGTGTTAAGGTCGAAATGGTTCATATCAATACCAATGCCTGATAAATCCATCCCCATGCTACCTAACCAAAATCCCAGTTTACCCAGAAGAAAATTCACCAAGGCAATCAATGCAATAAAGCCAATCAGCATGGCAATTACATTCAACGTAACTTTTAATCCGTCACTAGCACCGTGAGAAATCGCATCCAATAAATTGGCGTGTGATTTTTTAACTTCGAGTTTCACAGCACCTTTAGTGGCCGATTCTTCTGTTTCTGGCCACACAATTTTGGCTATCACCAAACTCGCAGGAGCCGCCATAATACTTGCCGCCAGCAAATAAGGAGCCGGCACTCCCATCGAAATATATACTGCCATTACTCCACCCGCGATACATGCCATACTTCCTGCCATAGATGCCAGTAGTTCACTTTTGGTCATGGAGTTTAAATATGGTTTAATCATGATCTGTGCCTCTACCTGACCCACGAATGCGGATGCAACATTAGACAAAGCTTCACTTCCACTTACACGCATCAAAAAATGTACAATGCGGGCAAAGAAAGAAACGATGATTTGCATAAGCCCGATATGGTAAGCAATGTTTACGAGCACAGCCACAAAAATAATGGTGGGCATAATTTTAAACATAAACAGGAAACTGTATTGATCTCCAAAAATAGGCTTGAGTAATTCGGGTTTGATTAACCCTCCGAATACAAATTCTCCACCTCTATCTGCCATCTGGAGAAGCTTTTCAATACTATGACCTATCCAGGCAAACATATTTTGGCCGATAGATGTTTTAAGAATAAATAATGCGAGAACCAATTGCAATCCGAGTCCACTTGCAACTAACCTGTAGTTGATGGCTTTGCGGTTATTGGATAACAAAAATGCTAAGGCTAGAATTAATAAAATGCCAAAAATACCGCTGAATCTTTCCATGTGTGGTGTTTGTGTTTATTTGCGTTTGTTCAATTCATCTCTGATGATTGCCGCTCTGTCATAATCTTCATCCGTCAACGCATCTTCCAGCAATTTCTCCAATTGCTCTTTGGATTTAGCCGCCAGATCATTTGACGGTTTGCCCGGCAATGTTTCCTGCTCAGGCTCGCTGATGATATCATCCATCTCATCATTAAAAACCACGCCCGCTGATTCCATAATGTCCTCATAAGTATAAATGGGACATTTAAAACGAACCGCAAGCGCTATGGAATCTGATGTGCGAGCATCTATTTCTCTCGTTTCTCCATCCACTTCACATAACAGCTTGGCGTGAAATACACCATCAATCAAATTATAGATTTCTACTTCTATAATCTGTATATTAAATGTTTTGCAAAACGATACAAACAAATCATGCGTCATGGGGCGAAACGGCACTATTTTTTCAATCTCTATAGCGATTGCCTGCGCTTCAAAGCTGCCAATGATGATTGGCAACTTGCGTCTGCCTTTATCTTCTCCCAATATAAGAGTATAGGAGCCATTACTTTGCCCCGAACTTAGTCCAATAATATTAAGCTTAATTCTGCTCATGCTTACATCCTGCTCGCTTGTTTAAGAAGTCAAACCTAATCGAATTTAGCATTTTTTCAAATCTTTACTTTCAGATGTAATCAACCTCTTATAAACACCCAGTCGGTTATGGCCGGCTATTTTACTTCAATTTCATCTATAAAAATGAAAGCATCATCGCCATATCCCTGATGCCACAATGGAAGTTTTCCAAAATTGACAGCCACAATCTTCACATAACGAGCCTTCACCGGTGTGGGAAGGTTTAAGGTAATCCGTTGAAGCAATGCTGAATCCAATTGAGGAGAAACAGTGTGGGACTGTTTTCCAACTGAAACATATTGTATCCCATCGGTTGAAACAAAATACTGCACTTCTTTGGGTAATAAAATCCAGCTACGGCTATCCTGCAAATACGAACTTGACAATTGCCGGATGGTTTGAGGCTCTTTCATATCAATGATAGCCTCTGCATTTACCGCTTGATATCCTTGCCAATTACCCTTACGCCAATTCTCGTCTCCATAAATGCCATCAATTAATCCTTCAGCACCGCCAGCGGTATATTGTTTGTTGGGAAGGTGAGCAAGTGTTGTACTCCATTGATTCGGTTTCTTAAACAACTTTGCTGCAACGGTTGTATGCGGTTGCTGCAGTACCGAAACTTCCAGTGTCATTGATCTATTGATATAAAAAACAACTGAATCACCTGAAACAACAGTACTATCCATACGATCCTCCTTGGGGTAATGTTTTTTGATTGCCATTGGATACCCGGGCATCTGATTGAAAACGGTGACCAGCAAACTATCCTTAAATGATTTTGAAGCCACCTGAATGATGGGAGCAATAACAGCATCTATGTGTGTTGTTGGTTTTTTGTATTGATAGGCTGGTAAAGTCCCAAGATTCAGTTTTTGACCATTCACTACCACCTCATCAAAAATAGATTGGTTCATCACGTATTCATTTTTACCCGGGCAAACCGGATAAAATCCCATTGCGCTAAATACATACCACGCACTCATTTGTCCGCAATCCTCGTTGCCCGATAATCCGTCCGGAGCATTGTGGTAAAGTTCATCGATGATCTGTTTCACGCGTTGTTTCATCTTCTCCGGTTTCCCGGCATATGCATAGAGGTATGCAAAGTTGTGACTCGGTTCATTGCCATGCGCATACTGTCCAATCAATCCGGTAATATCGGCCTGTTGCCTGCCGGCCAGATCTTGGGGTGCTGTGAATAATGCATCCAAACGACTTTCGAGACTGACAGGAGTCATCCGTTGTTGCAAAGCATCCATATCGTGTGGAACAAACAAGGAATATTGCCAAGCATTGGCTTCGGTGTAATGGTTATTAACCTCACTTGGTTTAAACGGTTGATACCATCCTCCATTGGACCGCGGTTGGAAAAAATAATTGCGGCTATTGTATATATGTTGCCAACTTTTAGATGATTGCACCAGTTGTGCATATTCAGGAACTTCACGTTTACTGTCGGTAATGAGTTTGGTTATGCACCAATCATCATAAGCATATTCAAGATTTTTACTTACCGACTCATGTTCATCTTCAATTTCTAAAAATCCCTTTTGGTGAAATTTCGGAATAGCCCATTCATGGTATTTAGTAGCATCTAGAGCTGCTTTAATTGCAAGGTCAACATCAAAATTCCGGATACCTTTTGCATAAGCATCGGCAATTATACTAACCGAATGATAGGCAATCATACAATTGGTTTCATTGCTGCTCAACTCCCACATCGGTAACCTTCCGCTTTGTTTGTATTGAGTTAAAAATGTTTTGATGAAATCGAGATTGCGTTCACGTTGTACAACATTAAACAGAGGATGTAAAGCCCGGAATGTATCCCACAAACTAAATACGGTGTAATAATTAAAACCATCTGTCTGGTGAATTTGAAAATCCCTGCCAAGGTATCTTCCATCCACATCGTTGGCAATGCTTGGGTGAATGAAACAATGATATAATGCGGTGTAAAAAACTGCTTGTTGTTCAGCTGTTCCTCCTTTTACCTGCACTTTATGCAATTCCTTATTCCACAAAGCTTCAGCATCTTTTCTTACTCTATCAAAATTCCAGTGCGGCAATTCTGCTTTCATATTTTGATAAGCTCCTTTCATATCAACCTGTGAGATGGCAACTTTAACCAATAACGGATCATTGTTCCCTGTTTCAAAAATGAACATGCCTTTCACCATTTTTCCGGTTGCCATTTTATTTCCGGTTACACAATGATTGGAATCTCCGGTGCTAAATCCTTTCATCTTTTTTGAGAACATCATGTAAAAAAAAACCTGCTGTTTACTGGCCCACGCCTTGCTGTATCTATATCCACGAATGGTCGAGTCATTTACTACTTCAATCATTCCATTTAACAATTCATCACGATGAGTAAGATCCATAACCAATGATGCCTGCACTGTTTTAGGAAAAGTATACCGGTGAAACCCAACACGAGCAGTAGTGGTGAGTTCTGTTTGAATATGATGTTTATCTAAGAGCACACTGTAATAGCCTGCAGTTGCTTTTTCATTTTTATGCGAAAACGTGGATCGATAATTCTTAGGATTGATATAATCATGTTCATATCCCAGCACTTTCATTTCACTTACAACGGGCATCAGCATAATATCGCCATAATCTGTGCAACCGGTTCCACTTAAATGTGTGTGAGAAAACCCGTAGATAACAGAATCACTGTAATGGTAACCTCCACAGCCATCCCAACTCCCATCCACGCGGGTATCGGGACTAAGCTGAACCATACCAAATGGCACTACTGCTCCGGGAAAGGTGTGTCCGTGACCTCCGGTTCCTACAAATGGATTGACTAGTTTAGAAAGGTTTTGTTGTGCTGAAGCATGGCCTGTAAGCAACATAACACATGCACATAGAAATGTAAATCTAGATATAAATCGCATGAGGCAATTTACATCATTTCGAGAAAGTTTGCTGTCACTACATACATATGTCGAAACCTGTTAGATCTATAGCCGAAAGAAGTTTTTTACAATTTAAATTGGAGGGGGAGTGTAAATTTCACCGCTATCGGTTTATAGTTTTGCTTTCCGGGTTTCCATTGTGGCATCTGTCTGATTATATTCAGTGCAGCACTATCAAGTCCCGGAGAAACAGACTTAACAACTTCGGGGTATTTAATTTTTCCGTCAGAATCAATAACAAATGTAACCACTACCCGGCCTGATATTTTCTTTTCTTGTTCATATTTGGGGTAAATCAAATTCCTGCTGATAAACGAAATCATAGAATCTTGTCCACCTGGATACTCAGGCATTTCTTCTGCAAACGATACAATCTCCTTTTCGTTTTCCTCCGGAGTTTGTGCCATTCCCTTCATTACAAAAAAGTGGCCTGTCAAAAAAATTAGCGTGAAAAATATTTTCATAGAAACATATTGTTAAATAATATTAAGCTCTGATCACCCCCGGTCTGAACTCTTTTGTAATAGGCGCATGATTAGCTGCTTCAATTCCCATTGAAATCCATTTGCGTGTATCTTCGGGATTGATGATAGCATCTACCCACAAACGTGCGGCTGCGTAATACGGGCTGGTTTGTTTGTTGTAACGCTCGGTAACACTGCGCAACAATTCAGCATGTTTTACTTCATCTATTTCTTCACCTTTTGATTTGAGAGAGGCCTCTTCAATTTGCAACAACACCTTAGCAGCCTGCTCTCCACCCATTACAGCAATTTTAGCATTTGGCCACGCTGCAATTAATCGGGGATCATATGCTTTTCCGCACATGGCGTAGTTTCCGGCACCGTAACTATTTCCGGTGATGATGGTAAATTTAGGTACAACAGAGTTTGCTTGTGCATTCACCAGTTTGGCTCCATCTTTAATAATACCTCCGTGTTCGCTTCTGCTGCCTACCATAAATCCTGTAACATCCTGCAAGAACAATAATGGAATTTTTTTCTGGTTACAGTTCATGATAAAATGCGCAGCCTTATCAGCAGAGTCAGAATAAATCACACCACCGATCTGCATTTCCATAGGGTTATCGTTGGCATTTTGTTTGGGCTTTTTAGCTTTTACCACTTCACGGTTATTCGCTACAATACCTACCGCCCATCCGTCAATACGTGCGTATCCGCATGTGATGGTCTTGCCGTATAATTCTTTGTAGGGATCAAACGAATCAGCATCAACTAAACGCTCGATGACTTCCAATACGTTATAGGGCTTCGTGAAATTGCTAACAGCATCATACACATTCGCCATTTCTTTTGCCGGAGCAACAGGAGCAATGCGACTAAAACCCGCCTTATCAAAATCACCAATCTTATCCATAATGCGTTTGATACGATCCAAACACGCAGCATCGTTTTCAAATTTATAATCTGTTACACCACTAATTTCGCAATGTGTACTGGCACCACCTAATGTTTCATTGTCTATATCTTCACCGATAGCTGCTTTCACAAGATAACTTCCGGCTAAAAAGATGGAACCTGTTTTATCTACAATCATCGCTTCATCGCTCATGATCGGAAGGTAGGCTCCACCCGCTACACAACTGCCCATTACAGCGGCAATCTGTGTAATCCCCATCGAACTCATCACCGCATTGTTACGGAAGATGCGGCCGAAATGTTCTTTATCGGGAAAAATTTCATCCTGCATGGGTAAGTAAACTCCGGCACTATCCACCAGATAAATGATGGGTAATTTATTCTCCATCGAAATTTCTTGCGCACGTAAATTCTTTTTACCGCTGATAGGGAACCATGCTCCCGCTTTTACGGTAGCATCATTGGCTACAACTATACACTGACGTCCACTCACATATCCCATTACCACGACTACACCACCACCCGGACAACCACCATGTTCTTCATACATTTCGTATCCGGCAATAGCTCCGATTTCAAGTTGTGGTTTGTCTTTATCCAATAAATATTCCACACGTTCGCGGGCCAGCATTTTGCCTTTTTCTTTTTGTTTGGCTGCTGCTTTTGCTCCTCCGCCTTCGTATATTTTTGCTAATCGGGTATTTAGTTCGGTTACTAAGTGTTGCATGTTGGCTGTTGGCTTTTAGCTGTTGGCTATTGGCTTCCTTCATCTTGGGAAGAACAAATCACTCACAGTATTATTAATTTTCTATTTGCTAATAGCTAAAGGCCAATAGCCAATAGCTGCTTCTCCTGCAAAACTATCAATACGCCCTAAATTTCAAACATTATTTGTGTACAATCGAAAAAACGTTACTTTTGCGCCCGGCAAGCCTGGTACGACCAGCTCCTGCTGAATCCCCCAGGACAGGAATGTAGCAAGGGTAGGCGGTTGTAGCGGTGCGATATTATGGCTTGCTTTTTTTGTTTTAGAACTTAGCCACAATCTTCAGGTTTATCCTGCGTCCGGTTAAGTAATTAGGAACAGCCCAGGTGCGGGCTTCCACATCCTGAATCCATAAATACGAGATTGTATTTTGTACATCCAGAATATTAAAAATTTCTACTCCGGCCATTACCGATTTGAAATGGCGTTTCCAGCCTTTCTTTTTCGCATCGTTTTCATCTACCACCACTTTTAAGAATCCAATATCTACTCTACGGTAGCTTGGCATGGGTAATGTATCATTATAGCGGTTTCTGTCAGGCGGACCAAAAGGTAACCCGCTTCCATAAACCAAATTCAGGTACATGCGAAAGGTTGGAAACTTAGGCAGATAATCCTGAAACATCAAACTCACATTCACACGCTGATCGGTTGGTCTGCGCACATAATGTGGTGCAACAGCATTCCCTGATGCATCTACCACACCATTAATTTTTTCTTCAGTATTTAACACTGATACACTTAACCAACTCTCAGTACCTTTTACAAATTCTCCGTTTATGCGCATATCAATACCTGTAGCATATCCGTTGGCAACGTTATCAGCAAAGTAACGAATGCGTACATTATCAATTTCGTAAGGAATAAGGTTATCCAGTTGTTTGTAATATGCTTCTGCAAAAAACTTAAATGGTCTGCCCCACGACTTAAAGTTAATATCTCCTCCAACAATATAATGTATGGATCGTTGAGCTTTGATATTCGGATTTAATTGCCCTGTAAAGTTTCTAAACTCACGGTAAAAGGGTGGTTGGTAATAAAATCCTACTGCTGCTTTTAGTATAATATCCTTCTTCGGAACTCCTTTGCTATTACCTGCAGCCAATACTCTGTTGTATATCCGGTTAGGCTCAAAAGAAAACTGTACACGCGGACTGATTACATTTTCTGAATTATAACTCCACCAATTACTACGTAAGCCATAATTGATGCGCATATTATTTCGTTTGTTCAGCAATTGTGAGTTTTGTACATACCCACTCAAACGGTAACTGTTTAGTGTATTTTGAGAAGTAATGTATTCCATCATCACAATCTCGTTGTTCACCAAAGTAGGCTTGGCAAATCCTAATGAATCGATGTAACGCCACTCATTCAATTTATCACTTATTTGTTCAACCTGAATTTGTGCCCCCCACTGAATACTATTGTTCCCGATAGTATAATATCCGCGGTGACCTGCATTATATACTACTGCTTCAATCTGATTGCGGGCATTGTTTAAAAAGTAACCAATGCCTTTGCTGGCTTTTGATTTTCCGAAATTATCCGAACCAAAATCTGTCTCTACTTCTTCCAAACGATAGGCCCCTTCAAGGGTAAATAGTTCATTTTCGTTTGAATAAAATACGGATGAGTATAATTTAAGTTGAACTTTTTGTGTAGGTTGATAGTTTATAGAAACCGCACCTGTAGCAGTTCTGTATTCCATCAAATCCTGTCCGTTGAAAAAAATGCGAAGAGCCAATGCTTGCTTTACAGTTCCAAAAATAGTCTCACGTGTTTCAGGTATAACCAGGTATTTGTTTTGCGCATAACTACCCAAAACACTCACACTTAAATTGTCTTTTAAATGATACGTAAGCAATGTTTGTACATCACTGAACGAAGGCTGATAAGAACCTTTTGTATCGAGCGTACTTACTACATATTGATTGGTCCAGTAACGCGCTCCCAGCAAGTAGGTAAAACGCCTGTTGTGGGTAGAGCCTTCAACATGCGTTTGAGCACCTAACAAACTCAGGTTAACGGAAGACCCAAATTGTTTGGGTTTCTTGTATTGAATATCCAGAACGGATGATAACTTATCGCCATAACGTGCTTCAAAACCACCGGCACTGAACTTTACATTTTCCACTAACTCGGTATGAATAAAGCTCAACCCTTCCTGCTGTCCGCTGCGGGGTAAAAACGGGCGGTAGATTTCAATATCATTTACATAAATGAGGTTTTCATCATAATTACCACCACGTACATTGTATTGTGAACTGAGCTCGTTATTAGATGTAACTCCCGGCAATGTTTTTAAGATGGATTCAAAACTCCCGGATACATTGGGCAACGTAGTTACCGTTTTGGGATTGATCACCTGCATACTCACTTTATCCCTGTCACGTTCTTCGCTCACCACAACTTCGGTAAGGCGAACCCCGTATTCCATGTTTACATTGAGTTCATATTTTTCACCTGGAGCCAGCACTCTGACAGAAATACGTTTATTGGGACGGCCGATATAAGATAGACCAATTTCAAGAGGTGTATTGGGAGGAAGGGAAAGCTGGAAATATCCTCTTTCATTGGAGATGGTAAGCTGATCTGTTCCGATGCCTGCCACATTTACATCAGGAATAGCTCTACCCAACGAATCACGGATAATACCAAACACCAATGCATTTTTTTGAGCATGCACCAGCAGGGTGCAGCAGAGAAAAACACTCAAAAAAAGAATCGGCTTTTTTAACATTAATATGAATGAAACGAAATTTACGCCTGACGCGTATAACCTGTGAGTTTTTTTAAGGATGCAATAGTTGCAACCGGATCGGATGACGAGAACACATAGTTACCGGCAACAAGCACATCTGCACCCGAAGCTAATAATTTAGGGGCCGTAATTTCATTTACGCCTCCATCTATTTCAATTAAACATTTACTGTTTTGTTGGATAATCATATCCTTCAGCGCAGCACATTTTGCATAGGTACGTTCAATAAATTTTTGTCCACCAAAACCGGGATTCACACTCATCATGCATACAAGATCGGCATCAGCAATAATATCTTCGAGTGCCGAAACGGGTGTATGTGGATTAATGGCGACTCCCGCTTTCATACCCTCTGCCTTTATGGCCTGTATAGTACGATGTAAATGTGTTGACGCTTCTATATGCACCGAAAGTACGGCAGTCCCTGCTTCTTTAAAATCCTTGATATAACGCTCCGGTTGTACAATCATCAAATGAACATCCAAAGGTTTGGTGGCATGCTTATGAATAGCTTTCTGAACAGGAAATCCGAAGGAAATATTGGGTACAAATACTCCATCCATAATATCCACATGAAACCAATCGGCCTCACTACGGTTAATCATTTCTACATCACGTTGAAGGTTGGCAAAATCTGCCGAAAGAATGGAAGGTGCAATTATTGGACTGCTCATAATGGGCGAAAATAAGGATTTATATCCTAAGTCGTAAGAGGAATTTTAGCTTAAAAAGGGGGCCACCAACGCTCCCCAATCCTCATTTTGCTTGATTAAATAACCCTTTACTCCGGCTCCCTCTGCGCAGGTAACATCCCGTTCTTTATCACCAATAAAAATAGACGCTCCGGGGTTAATCCCATATTTAGCAATAGCTCTTTCCACCATCAACGAACCCGGTTTTCGGCATAAACAGAGCCCATAATCAGGATGATGCGGACAGAAATAGGCTTCTGTTATTTTACCTCCTGCTTTTTTGACCTCAACATGCATGAATTCGTGCATTTTTGCCAGTTCCGCCACTGTATAGAGCTGTTTGGCAATACCTCCTTGATTGGTAATAACAAACACTTTGATGCCTTTTTGTGTCAACGCAGCAATGTATGTTAAGGCATGCGGGAGCAGTATAAAATCCTCAAAACATTTGATATAATCGCCTACTTCCAAATTGATTACTCCATCCCGATCTAAAAAAACTGCTCTATTCATGCGTTGTATTATTTGCTTTTGTGGCTTATTATTGAACAAATTTTACTGTTTTGGACAAAAAAATCGTCATCATACCCACCTACAATGAAAAAGAAAATATCGAAGCTATTGTTCGAAAAGTTTTTTCATTGTCAGTACCATTTGATATTCTGATTGTTGACGATGGGTCTCCGGATGGAACCGGCCAGATTGTAAAAGGACTTCAGGCACAATTCCCGGCATTGCATATCCTTGAACGTACGGAGAAGAATGGATTAGGCACGGCTTATATCGCTGGTTTTAAATGGTGTTTAGAGCGCGAATATGAATATGTATTTGAGATGGATGCCGATTTTTCACATAACCCTGAAGATTTATCCCGCTTATATGATGCCTGCAAAAATGGTGCAGACATGAGTATTGGATCACGGTATGTAACCGGTGTAAATGTGGTGAACTGGCCAATGAGCAGGGTTATGCTCTCTTACTTTGCGTCAAAATATGTGCGGATGATTACAAGCCTTCCTATTCATGATACAACAGCTGGATTTGTTTGTTACAAGAGCAATGTTCTTAAACGTATTGAATTAGATAAAATCAAATTCCGAGGATATGCTTTTCAGATTGAAATGAAATTTACCGCCTGGAAACATGGTTTTCACCTGGCTGAGGTTCCGATCATATTTACAGATAGGACGCTTGGTCAATCTAAAATTTCTAAAAACATCATCCGTGAGGCTGTATGGGGAGTGCTGGCTCTCAAACTGAAGAGCTTCTTCAAGAAATATTAAAGATACTTACTTAGTTTTTCAAGTAAATCATTTGGCATAAAAGGTTTGATGATAAAATCATTCATCCCGCATGCTTTAATTTTAACCCGAACTTCATCCTCATGTGAGGCCGTAATGGCAATAATTGGAGTAGCACTCCATTCTTTACCTGCATTCCTGATATCCATCGTTGCATCAATACCATCTTTTATTGGCATTTGCACATCCATCAACACCATATCAAACGATTGCTCGTGCATCACCTTAAACGCTTCTAAACCGTTACTTACTTCCACAATGGTTACACCCCATTTTTTCAAAAACTGCTTCAATACAAAAATATTAACTGCATTATCATCCGCTATTAAAATTCGTTTACCTTCAAATAAACTACTGTCTGCCATTATCTCAATGGCCGGCTTCTGGTAATCTGTCGGGGTGTTTAAAAATGTAAGGGTGAAACTAAATTCCGAGCCTTTGAATACTTCACTTTGTACGTGTAGGGTCCCACCCATCACTTCAATTAATTTCTGACTGATGGAAAGGCCTAGTCCCGTACCTCCATACTTTCTGTTGGTGTCTGATGAGGCCTGTGCAAATGATTCAAAAATAGTTTGCTGCTTATCATCCGGAATACCAATGCCCGTATCCGAAACAACAAATTGAATGGTTGTGAACTTAGCGTTTGACTCCTTCAATATCACTCCTATTTTTACATATCCTTTTCCTGTAAATTTAATGGCATTGCTAACCAGATTGGTAATGGATTGATTGAGTTTGGTTTCATCACCCATAAGAGCGGTCGGTATGCGGTAATCAAACTCCAGTTTCAGTTCAATTCCTTTTTGCGCTGTTGATACTGCAAACATTTCTTTAATAGCATCCACTACTTTACGTATATTCAATTGCTCACTTTCAGCCTCCATCTTACCAACTTCCAGTTTATTCAAATCAAGTAGGTCGTTAATCAAGAGGAGTAAGTTTTGAGAGGCAATACGTAACACTGCAATATTTTCTCTGTGAACCTCATTCTGCAGATCTTCATTGAGCAGGTTGGCTATTCCTATAATCGCATTCAAGGGAGTACGGATCTCATGGCTCATCACTGACAGGAATTGTGTTTTTGCTGAAGTTGCCTGTTCCGCATTGTCCTTTGCCCGCATCAAATCTTCATTACGCGTATTGAGTGCACTGGATAACTTATTGGTATGTTTTACCGTATACAAAAAGTATAAACTGGTAAGCACCAACAACACAATAATGATGATAAACAAACTGCGCAATATTCCCCCGTTTTCAATTTCCGTATTTTTCAACTCAATCTCTGTATGTGCCTTCTCAAGTTTATACTGGTTTTCCAAATCATGAATAGTGGTATTGCTTTCACTCGTTTGAATTGAATCCTTTATTTGTTGATACAGGAGGTAATACTCAAGTGCCTGTTTATAATTTTTTTTAGATGATTCTAACTCATACAATCCATTGTAAGACTCTTGAAGTGCGCCAGGCATATAAAACTGCTTGCCTAATAGTTCCGCATCTTTGTAATATCGTTCCGCATCCTCTAACCGGTGCAGCTTAAACAATGATGTTCCAATATTATTGTACGTATTTGATAAACTCTCAGGGTCGTTTAGCTTTTCTTTGATGGATACCGATTTGTAATAAAGCGCCAACGCAAGTTCATCCTTTCCCATATCGGAATTAATCGTACCCAAATTATTTAAAGAAGTAGCAATGTGATTTTGGTTTCCTTGTTTGTAATCAATTTCCAATACTTGTTTGAAACAATTATAAGCCTCCTTTAATCTATTCTGCTCTTTGTAATTAATACCTAGATTATTAAGTGCGGAAGCCACTCCTTCTATGTGTGCTATTTTTTTTGCTATTACAAGTGCCTGATTAAAGTAGGTTCTTGCTTGTTTATACTCTCCTTTGTATTGGTGTATTAATCCTATGTTGAGGTATTCGTTGCAAATGCCCCTTTCATCATTCAGTTCATCATAAATACGCAATGCATTGATATAGGATTGATATGCCCTCACATATTGAGTTTTGCTTTCATGGGCAATTCCCTTGAGATTGAATGCATCTGCCAACTGCAATTTTTCCTTAAAAGGGTTATACAAGTGAATAGCCAAATCATAATAATAGATAGCGGAATCAAAAAAGCTATGCGCATCCTCAATTTCGCCCATTACATGAAAGGCACGCGCCCTTAAAGATACCTTCTTAAGACTTGCAGCTTCATGAATAGCTTTTTCGGCCAGGATTTTTGCTTCCACATAATCGCTTTCCTTCTTGATTCGAGCCAGTGCTATCATTGCAACAACCTTCTCTTCTCCTCTTGTTTCCCGGGCATAAATAACAGAGACAAGACTATCCTCCTGACGTTTTACCTCTTGCGCATATCCATTAAAGAACAGGCAGCTTATGATTATTATATATTGGATAAATCGAATCAATCGTGGAGGCAATGTAATAAAAAAAGGCTGTTCCAATTAAATGAAACAGCCTTTATCTTTATAAATTAGTGTTATGCCAACACTACAATCTTGTTGTTCAGCACTTCTACAACGCCTCCGTTAATAGCAATATGCTCTTCACCTTGGCTTGTTTTTATCTTTATATCACCTTTGGCTAAACTGGCAACCAATGCAGCGTGGTCTCGTAAAATCTGGAACCGACCATCAGCCCCCGGAAGGGTTACCGATTCTGCACTTCCTGAAAACAAAGACTTGTCCGGTGTTAATATTTCTAATTGCATGTTAGTTATTGGTTAATGATTATTCAGTTATTGATTAACTCAATAACTAATAACCTAATAATTACTTCGTTTCTGCCAACATTTTTTCTCCCTTAGCAATTGCATCCTCAATAGTTCCTACCAGGTTAAATGATGCTTCAGGATACTGGTCTACTTTACCGTCCATAATCATGTTGAATCCTTTGATTGTTTCTTCAATAGACACCAACACTCCTTTTAATCCGGTAAACTGTTCAGCAACGTGGAACGGTTGAGACAAGAAACGTTGTACACGTCTTGCACGTGATACTGTTAATTTATCTTCTTCCGAAAGCTCGTCCATACCCAAAATTGCAATGATATCCTGAAGCTCTTTGTAACGTTGCAAAATCATTTTTACACGTTGTGCGCAATTATAATGAGCATCACCCACAATTGAAGGAGTCAAGATACGTGAAGTTGAATCCAATGGATCTACCGCAGGATATATACCCAATTCTGAAATTTTACGACTCAATACCGTAGTGGCATCCAAGTGGGCAAATGTAGTTGCCGGAGCCGGATCTGTTAAGTCATCCGCAGGTACATATACCGCTTGTACGGATGTAATGGAACCACGTTTGGTAGAAGTGATACGCTCTTGCATCGCTCCCATTTCAGAAGCCAAGGTTGGTTGATAACCTACTGCTGAAGGCATACGGCCCAACAAAGCCGATACTTCAGAACCCGCTTGGGTAAAACGGAAAATATTATCCACAAAGAACAAGATATCACGTCCACCCGATTTCTCATCACCATCACGGAAATCTTCAGCAATTGTCAATCCCGACAAAGCCACACGAGCACGTGCTCCGGGAGGCTCATTCATCTGACCGAACACAAAGGTTGCTTTACTATCTTTTAATTGCTCGTAATCAATTTTATCTAAAGGCCATTCGCCTTTTTCCATTCCATGCATAAACTCCTCACCGTATTTTACAATACCTGATTCGATCATTTCACGTAACAAATCATTTCCTTCACGGGTACGCTCACCTACACCGGCAAACACCGAGAATCCATCATGAGCTTTAGCAATATTGTTAATCAATTCCTGAATCAAAACCGTTTTACCTACACCCGCACCACCGAACAAACCAATCTTTCCTCCTTTTGCATAAGGCTCAATCAAGTCAATTACCTTGATACCGGTAAACAATGGCTCTGCACTGGTAGATAAATCTTCAAAACGAGGTGCCGACTGGTGAATAGAACGACCTCCGTCTTTCAATTCAACCGCTTTCATACCGTCAATCGCTTCACCAACTACGTTGAACAAACGTCCACGAACATCATCACCGATAGGCATTGAGATAGGTGAACCGGAAACAAATACTTCCATTCCACGTACCAAACCATCTGTTGAATCCATTGCGATAGCGCGTACCATGTTTTCGCCTAAGTGTTGTTGACATTCCAAGATAACTTTCGATCCATCCGGTTTGGGGATGTAAAGAGCCTCTAGGATTTTAGGTAACTTCTTGTTCTCGTCAGAAAAACGTACGTCCACTACCGGACCGATTACCTGAGCGATTACTCCTGCTTTTGACATATTAGTATGATTATTTAATTCTTATTTGGGTCCGCAAAATTAACTTTTGTAACGTAATATCAAACCAAAT
>JAZKGH010000059.1:0-3875 GCA_040386055.1 Bacteroidota bacterium | reverse complement strand
GAGTAAGGATATTGATAAGCTAAATATCACAGTTGGCTATATTTATGATCAATTTGGATCGGGGATGACTTTCAGAGCATATGAGGATAGAAATATCGGTATTGACTTTGCCATTCAGGGAGCACGTGTTATTTACAATATGAGCGACAATACCCGTTTTAAAGCCTTCACGGGTAAACAGAAATTTCGGTTTGATACACGCGAACCAATCATCAAAGGCGTGAATGCAGAACACCGCTTGTCATTAAATGAAAAGATAACAGCGGATGTAGGAGCTTCCGTAGTCAACAGAACACTGGATCAAGCCACTATGAATGCCATTACATCTACCATTAACAGCTACCCGAATATCAGCGATCGTTTCGATCCATTGTATAATGTATATGCTTTTCAGGTATACAATACATTAACCTTCGGCAAGTTTTCATGGATGGTAGAGTATGATTACAAAACGGGTGAGGCCATCATGGACTTAAACAATAAACTCATAAAATCGGATGGACATATTTATTATACAAGTTTATCGTATTCGAGTAAAGGAGTTGGAATCAATGCACAGTTCAAACGTATTGAGAAATTCCCATTAAGGGTTTCACCACTGGAAATTTCACCTGTGCCGAATAATGCTCCTGTCAATTATTTGCCGTCTATTACCCGTCAAAATACTTACCGTTTGCTTGCCCGCTACAATTCGGTGGTGCAGGAATTGGGTGAAAATGCCATGCAGCTGGAGTTTACATTAAAACCAAGTAAAAAAACACAGGTAAATATCAATACATCATTAGTAACTTCGCTTAAGGGAATTGATTTTAAAACTGCATCTTTTAAGTATGATACAACCACAAGACTGTTTAGGGAGATCTATGTAGATGTGCAGCATAAATTCAGCAAAACATTTAAAGCCATGATTGGTATTCAATCCATCGGTTATAACCAGGCAACATATGAGCTTAAAGCATTTGCTCCATTTGTGGAGGCGATTACGCCTTTCGGAGAAATGACGTATAAGTTGACACCTACCCGTTCATTGCGTTTTGAGTGGCAGTATATGTACACCAAACAAGATTTAGGAAGTTTTGTGAATGGATTATTAGAGTATAATGTTGCTCCACACTGGAGTTTCTCAGCAGGTGATTTGCTTAACTTCGAGCATGGAAGCGTTAATGCTCCGGCTCCCGGTGAAACATTTGAATTGGTGCACTACTTTAATTTCTTTGCAGCCTATACCTATAAAACATCACGTTTCTCGGCAGGGTTTTTGAAGCAACCTCAGGGGGTAAACTGTACCGGAGGGGTATGTCGCGTGGAACCCGCGTTTAGCGGAGCCCGTGTGAGTTTAACAACCAATTTCTAACATTGATAATTGCATTGATATGAAAAATATATTTGTCATCACCATCCTTTCTGTTTTTGTATTATTGGTGGGTTGTAAAGAAGAACCACCAAGTATCAACTATACACCTACTAAGGTTACATATGAAACAACTTATGTGGATTTGAATGTTCCGGTACCTCAACTGCGCGAAATATTGGTAGAAGATATTTCCGGTGTGCGTTGCGTAAACTGTCCTGATGCAGCAATTATTGTAAAAGGACTAAAATCATCCTTTCCGGGACGTGTAAATTCAATCACCATCTATCCAAATACGGCATCTCTCAATTCACTAACGCTTCCGGTGAACAAACCGGATGAAGGATTTGTAAGCAAATATGATTTGCGTACTGAAGCGGGGGGGCAATTACTGGCAAGTTTGGGAACTCCCAATTCTTTGCCTAATGGTTATGTGAACCGTAAATTATATGTAGGAAAAACATATCGATTTATTGATCGCACAGAGTGGGCTGATAAGATAACTTCGGAGAAAGATTCGGTGACACCGGTGAATATTGAGATAACAACAGCGTATGATGCTACAGGAATGTTAAATGCCGATGTATCGTTGAAATTTACGGCAGATCTTACCGGAGATTATTATATAACAATGGCACTTATTCAGGATAGTATCATTGATGTGCAGGAAACTACTGATCCGAATGTTGGGGCAACCTATATTGAAGATTATCCGCACATGCACGTGTTGCGAAAGATGTTTACAGCCAATTTGGGCGATAAAATCAATACAGCTACAACAACCTTAATCAGAGGTCGTGTAGTTAAAAAACGTTATGCCGTAGATATCATTACTGAAGCAGGCAAGTCACCTTACGATAAAAAACATTTGGGCATAGTAGCATTTGTGCACAGAGGCAGCGATAATGTTATTGTGCAGTCCAAAGAATTTGAAGTAGCAGAATAGTGAGCAGATGGTGGTTGATTCTGATTACAGCAATTATTGGATGCACGACATCTAATGATTACATAAATGGTATAACAAAAGTGCACGCAGACAAGAATGCAGCATTTAAAAATCCCGAACTATCACCACTGGATACCGCAGAAATCCAAACCTTTAAGGGGCTTCATTTTTTTGACCCTAACGAACAGTTTAAAGTAACAGCAACTATTACATGGTTACCACAAATCGGGTATATCAATATGCCGCAAACGGGTGGTGATGTGGTAGAGTATATGCAAACAGCTGTTCTTGATTTTACAATCAACGACAAGACCTTTCAGCTACCCGTATACCAAACGGATGAAATGAAACGCAATCATACATTGTTTGTTCCGTTTACCGACTTAACTAGTGGCAAGGAAACATACAATGGAGGCCGTTATATTGACCTGCCTTATAACGACCATCACAACGAAGTAATACTCGATTTTAACTACAGCTATATTCCATACTGTGCGCATAGTCCACGATATTCATGTCCCAAAGTTCCCAAAGAAAACCATCTTGATATGGCTATAGTGGCAGGGGAAAGATTATAAGGAATAGATCTGTGAGGTTGTAAACTTCAAACAACCGTAAACGTTCATACATAATAAGAAATATTACATGCTCTCCTTTTTCTTATTGATAAGATAATACACCGGAATTCCCAATAACACAATCCCCAATCCCGGGTACGTATAATCAGGTTTATAGATGAGCAGATTGATACAAATAAACGAAGCCAGTAAAATATAAAAGGCGGGTAAGTATGGATAGGCAAATACTTTGTAAGGTCGGGGCGCATCAGGTTGTTTAATGCGGAGGATAAAAATACCCGCAACGGTAAGTACATAAAAAATAAGTACGGCAAATACCACATAGTCCAACAAATCGCCATAAGAACCCGAAAGCGTAAGTAAGCTGGTCCAGATAGCCTGAATGATTAGGGCAAATTGTGGAGAGTCATTTTTATTAAGTGAACCTGCTTGTTTAAAAAATAATCCATCTTTAGCCATAGCATAATATACACGTGAACCGGAGAGCGTTAATCCATTGATACAACCAAAAGTGGAGATCATGATCAATGCAGCCATTAAATACATACCCGTATTGCCAAAAACGGTTTGCAACATCACTGTTCCTACCCTGTCGTTTTCGGCATGCTGAATGGCATCAAACGAAAGCACTTGCAAATACACCCAGTTGATAAAAATATAAATAGCCAGCACAATACCTGTTCCCATCACTAATGATAAAGGCAGGTTACGTTCTGGTTTGTCAATTTCACTTCCGGTAAACGTTACGTTGTTCCATGCATCCGAAGAGAAGATGGAACCAACCAATGCCACGCAGAAAATCCCCCAATAGGAATACGATGATGTTTGAGCCGGTATGCTATAGTCTTGTGCTTGCGTATCATGAGTAAAAGCAAAATACAAACCCGCACCAATCATAAATACGATAGCTCCTATTTTGGTAAACGTGAATATATTTTGCAAAAAGGCTCCGCTTTTTACATTTCTGAAATTGGAAAAAGTAAGCAGCCACACTATGGAA
>JAZKGH010000058.1:540-2648 GCA_040386055.1 Bacteroidota bacterium | reverse complement strand
GGATGTAATGGCCTTTGATGTTTTTGTGAAGTAAGTGTATGATGGCCTACCCTGAAACGACATAGATTTATTTGGTTTATCTGTCATTTTCCAAAATATAAACTTGCTTAATGCGTTGTTTTAATTGACGTTTTCTTGCAGACAAGAACTGTTACCAATCACTATAAATAAATACATCCGTACTACTGATTAACAAACCAAAATTATGTTACAAAAAAACTGCCGTCTGAAATATGTCGCTTACTTTCTTTCATTCATCATTTTAACGATTACCAGTTGCCAGAAAGAAGTAGATCCAGGCGACTATGTTCCACCAACATCAGTACCGCCATCAATTCCCAATGATGCCACAAAAGTTATTGCCACCTTGACAGGATCGGTTATAGATGAAAACAAACAACCCGTTACGAATACCACAGTAACAACGGGCACTTACACAACAACAACCGATGCCAGGGGCAATTTTACATTTAGAAACATAAATATTTCTAAAGCAAACGGCCATGTTGTTGTAAGCAAGGCTGGATATTTTAAAAGCATTCGCAGTTTTGTTACCGACGCGGGCAAAACTAACGTTGTAAAAATTCAATTGATCAAACAAAGCCTGAGCGGTACCATCAATTCTGCAGCGGGTGGAGTAGTGAATGTTAATGGAGCCACGATCACGTTTCCGGCAAATGGCTTTGTTACGTCCGGAGGTACTGCATACACAGGAAATGTGAAAGTGTACGCGACCTGGATAGACCCTACTTCGCCGAATTTACCATTCATAGTTCCCGGTGATTTAAGGGGGATAGACAGCAACAATGTTGAATTTTTATTAAAGAGCTATGGTATGGTGGGTGCTGAGCTGAAAGATGATAATGGTAATATTGTAAGGATCAATCCGGCTAAGCCGGCAAGCATTAGCTTTCCAATCCCCGCTGCTCTGCAAGGCATTGCTCCTGCAATGATTCCTTTATGGCATTTTAATGAAGCAATAGCGCGTTGGAAAGAAGAAGGTTCTGCAACAAAAGTTGGAAATAGCTATACTGCACAGGTAAATAAATTTTCATTTTGGAATGTAGATGTACCTGAAGATTTTATAAACCTTGACATGCGCCTGATCAACAGTACAAATAATCTACCATTGGCAAATGCAATGGTAAAGATCACCAGCTTAGCCACGAACACGGTGGCCTACGATTATACTAATGACAGTGGTTATGTATCAGGATATGTTCCTAAGGACGAGCCCTTGAAACTGGAAGTAGTAGCGGCAACAGCATGTAACAGCAATACTTTGGTGCACACACAAAATGCTGGCCCTTATAATATTAATACTTCGCTTGGAAATGTTAGTATAACCGTTCCTGTTAGTCTTTCGATAACTTTTACAGGTGTAATAAAAAATTGCAACAACCTTCCCGTAACCAATGGGTACATAAGCCTTAGCCTTGCCGACGGCACAAGTACAATAGCTTATGCGAACCCAAGTGGTGAAGTAAATTTTAGCATATTACATTGCGGCGGGAACAATATCGCATACGCCTACAATGCTGTTGACCTTGACGCGGGCGCTTATAGTACTCCTACAAACGGTACCGCTACCGGTAACATTGTAAACTTAGATACGATCAGGGCCTGCGGAAACGTTGCGAATACAAGTGGTGTATATATCGCAGGTAGTATAGACAACAGGGCAGTATTCTGGAAAGATGGTGTGGTAACTTATTTAACAGGTGTACCAACAAATCCCAACCAGTCTGCAGCTGCCCAAAAAATATTGGTGCGCAATGATGATGTATACGCTTTGGTGGCAGACATTGAGCCCACCGCTAATGGAAGTGTTTATATAATTAAACTATGGAAAAATGGTGTGCTTACTAATATTACCAATGGAACAATCAATGCAGCCGCGTGGGGGTTTGATGTGTATAATGGAGATGTGTACGTAGCAGGCAACATAATTGGCGGCAACAGTAATGATGTAGGGAAAGTTTGGAAAAACGGAGTTGCCTCCAATTTACCAAGAGATACCTTCAACTATGTTGTGGCTACAGGTGTTAAAGTTGTCAATGGAGATATTTTCGTTACCCGCATCCGAATCGCCATGTCCCCGAATATCA
>JAZKGH010000058.1:268-530 GCA_040386055.1 Bacteroidota bacterium | reverse complement strand
TGGTTTTGCATATGAAACTAGTTTCAATAAAACCAAAGCCATATATTGGAAAAATGGTGTGATGAATGTTCTTTCAAATGGTGGCAACCCGGAATCCTATACCTCAGGAATTTTCATAAACAATCAAGATGTTTATGTTACAGGTAGGACAGAGAACGATATCCCAAATGAGATCAAAGTTGTGTATTGGAAAAATGGCGTATTAACTCCGATAGCCTCATCTCCAAATTATACAAATGCAGAAGCTCATTCAATTTTCATT
>JAZKGH010000058.1:0-258 GCA_040386055.1 Bacteroidota bacterium | reverse complement strand
AATAACGATGTTTATATTGCAGGGAATCACAGACTTCAAAATGCAACCGATGTTTTATATAATGCAACTTATTGGAAAAACAACACACTGACCTTTTTGACTAATTACACGATCAATGATGCTAATGGCTATTTGGGTGGCATCTTTGTAAAAAACGGTATTGCTTATTCAGTAGGATATACTCAATCTTTTATTACCGGAGAAACGACGCCTTTATATTTTCAAAATAATTTACCCATACCGTTAACTGGTTTCACC
>JAZKGH010000057.1:0-4972 GCA_040386055.1 Bacteroidota bacterium | reverse complement strand
TCGTATCATTCTGAGCACAATTAACCGTATCGGTTAAGGTTACGATATACTGACCCGATACACTACGTTTGATGGTACGGGTCGTATCGGATGTGGTTGTATTCCATTGATAACTCTTGATATTACCGGTGTTGGTTCCAGGGTCAAGGGTAAAGCTATCACCAAAACAAATCCGGCTCGAATCCGGTAGGATGCCTACCGGTAATGGGGTGACTTTTACCCTCACTGAATCGAATTGGAAACAGCCATCCAGATCCTGAACTTTAACTGTATAGTAGCGGGTTGCACTTGGAGACACGACCATATTTGCGTTAGCAAAGATAGGTGCATTCAAAGGCGGCAGCGCTGTTCCTGCTTCATATAAATTATTATACCATTTGTAGGTATAAGGCATTTTTCCATTTTTGGCCGAAGCTGTAATCGGAACATTTCCCCCAAAACAATTGATCGTATCATGCACAATGGGCTTAACCATCGTATCTACTTTTAAGGTATCGTAGAATACACGGGTACACATGATCCCACTTGACCCTTGTGTGGTTGCTGTGAGGATAATCAAATATTTACCCGGTTCCGAGTATTGAAGAACCGGACAGGTTGATACATTGGTAAACTGATACGCATTATTGCTCATCCCAAAATCACCAGGGTAACGAGAGATCTGCCATTGCACCAACGTTGGGGGAAAAGCCGGTTTATTGTTGGTATACTTTGGTTGAAACTTACCGCATTTAAGGTCATTTCTGTTAATGGCTAAATCAGCCCGTGCAAGCACTTTTACGGAAAAAGCCCTTGTTACACGACCCGGATTCGGACAGCGGTTATCTTTGGCGGATACCGTAAAATAGTATGGATTATTGCTCACGCGGCTATCATCCGGTGTCCAGCAAAACTGGTATTCATCCTCACGCGGACCACCCAATGGTGCCGGTTTTTTACGATTGGCAATATTATATGTAGGTTGAAACGTAGCTCCCAAACTAGCAATTGCACGGTTCCAACTCAAGTAGGTGGTATCCGAAACTAGTGGTGGGATAAAGTCTGTATCCTTTGCGGTTACGGTAAAACATAATTGTTCACCGGCACATGTTTCCCAGCTTGTTTTGGGTGCATTGGGATTGGTACCGTTTGGTGGGTTGGTTATCAATCGTGGTGTATTATTGGGCGGACAATTAGCCAGTACCACCATCTGAATATCCCTTCGCGTGATACCAATGACCGTTGGTACACCATTAATCGTTTTCCATTGTTTTACCTCTATGGCCATTACTCCGGTGAAGTTCTGACCACCCGCATTACCGGGAGTAAAGGAAATATCTCCTGTTAACGGATCGCAACGGATACCACCCGGAAATTCTGCTGTTGCAGAACCTGAATATGGCATTGGTGTTAGAGCTGACCATGGTGATAAGTAAGACACCGAACTGTTAAACCCTACCAATGACGGTGCAAATGAATAAGACATTGAATCCAAATCCGGATCAACAGCACCATTATTAAATACATAGTTTTCACCACCGCACATTACGGCAAATGGGTCATTTTCCAAAGTAGGTGAACTGTTACATGGTGTAACCGAATAACAACGATTCACAACAGCATCCACATAAAAGGAAGCTCCGGCAGGACCAGCAATGGTAGCAATTTGTGCATTACGGCAACAAGTACTCCATGAGAAACGAACATTACAACAAGATGCAGGAATACCGGATGTAGGGCCGATATTGGCAAACCCTTTAAACTCATAACGCTCAACGCCCGGGGTATACGATCCGGGGGTTACGCAGTTCATGTTCCTACACGTATTTTTTGCATTCGGACAATCAGGGTTAATATTTACGTCACGTACACTCACCAAACTCAAGGTAAAACTTCCGAAACTGGCAGAAGCACAGCTTGGGTCAGCTCCATTCAATTGCATGGTTTGCGTGCATGCTGCACCGCAGGTATTGGTACATAAATCAACTCCACCATCACAGTTACGATAGAGAACCAATGTAACTTCAAACACTCCGGGAGTACTCGTACATGCATATGTAACGTCACTTCCTACAACGTGTGAAGCCTTAACATTAAAGCTAAAGCCGGTTAATAATAGAACAAGAAAAAAACCTGCAACGTTTAGCTTCGTTAACATGCTTTGAATTGTCTGTCGATTGTGTACACCTGTTTGCATAATCCTCTGAATAATGAAAACCAAAGTTAGTGTATTCGCTTCTTAATATTTTCTTAAGGTTTTAGGAGATCGAAATAACATATGAATATCAGTTATTTACATACAAATTTGATTGCATTAAAGTCCTTTGATATATGTCTGATTTCATTCTGCTTTTTGCGCATATTCCACTCAAAAAAAACGTCCCGAAATTATTCCCGGGACGTTTTTAATATAATGTTTAATTCATTACAAGAATGAAGGAAATTGTGCTGGATTATACTCATGCATCATTTCTAAAACCCGTTCAAAAATTTCTTCCGCATTAGGTTTAGAAAAATAATCCCCATCTGTTCCATAAGGTGGACGATGAGCTTTGGAGGCAATGGTTAACGGCTTTGCATCAAGATAGCGGTAACCGCCTTGTGTTTCCAATACTTGCTGCATCATATAAGCTGTTGCACCTCCCGGAACATCTTCATCCACAAATACTACTTTATTAGTTTTCTTTAATGACTCAACAATGTTATGATGAATATCAAACGGCAACAATGATTGCACATCAATAAGTTCACAACTGATTCCATGTTCTCCCAATTGTTTCATTGCATCTTCTACAACGCGTAATGTTGAGCCATAACTTACAATAGTTACATCTGAGCCTGTTTGCAATACTTCAGGGATACCCAATGGAATAGTATAATCGCCAAGGTTATCCGGCATCTTTTCTTTCAAACGATAGCCATTCAAACACTCAATGATTAAAGCCGGTTCATCACTTTGCAACATTGTGTTGTAAAAGCCGGCCGCTTGTGTCATATCACGCGGCACCAATACATGCATTCCTCTAAGTGAATTAATAATCATTCCAATAGGAGAACCCGAGTGCCAGATTCCTTCTAAACGGTGGCCCCGTGTACGTACAATCAATGGCGCTTTTTGTCCGCCTTTGGTGCGGTACTGCAATGTTGCCAAATCATCACTTAAGGGTTGCAAACCATATAATAAATAATCGAGGTATTGAATTTCTGCAATGGGGCGTAATCCACGCATAGCCGTTCCCATTCCCTGACCAATAATGGTAAGCTCACGAATACCGGTATCACTCACCCGCGACTCTCCATATTTATCCTGCAGGCCCGCAAAACCCTGGTTCACATCTCCAATTTTTCCAACATCTTCACCAAAAGCAAATACACGTGGATCACGCTCGAGTACCTTATCAAAAAAAGCCTGCATGATTTCACGTCCATCCATCATTTTACTATCATCAGAATAGACAGGTTTAACCTCCGGGACATTCAGTGCCGATTCATCCGATTGGCTTAATAAATATGAATTATAACGCTCTGCATTCACTGCATGGTAACGCTCCTTAAAGGCTACCAATGCAGCTCTTTCGGGTGTGTTTGTTCCTATAGTTAAACGAAGAATTTTATTTACGGCAACGCCAATATCTTTACGGATAGGTTCACTGATACTACGTAGCTCATTTGCCAGTTGGGCAGCGTCAGGTACGCTATTTCCAAGTGCTTCCAACAATGAAGCAGCTTCCTGAATATCACTTTTAATGGGATTGAGGTAAGCATCCCATGCGGCCTTTTTGCTATCGTTTACTTCCTTCTTAATACTGCTTTCAACAGTGTTCAACTCTTCCTCTGTAGCAAGTGCACTACTTAAAATCCACTCTTTAAATTTCACTACACAATCATACTCTTGTTCCCATGCCAAACGCTCTTTACTCTTGTAACGCTCATGTGAACCCGAAGTTGAGTGGCCCTGAGGTTGCGTAAGCTCTTTTACGTGAATAATAGCCGGAATATGTTTTTCTCTTGCAATGCTTCCCGCCTCTTCATATACACGACATAACTCAGGATAATCCCAACCGTTTACAACATATATATTGTAACCTTCTCCTTTTTCATCACGTTGAAATCCTTTTAAAATTTCGGATATACTTTCTTTTGTTGTATGGTATTTTGCCGGCACTGAAATGCCAAACGAATCATCCCACACTGAAATAACCATTGGTACCTGTAGTACCCCTGCCGCATTGATTGCTTCAAAAAAATGTCCTTCTGACGAAGATGCGTTACCAATTGTTCCCCATGCAACTTCATTTCCATTATCCGAGAATAAGTTCTCTCCAATAAGGTCCTGATGCTGACGGTAATATTTTGATGCTTGTGCTAATCCAACCAATCGTAGCATTTGTCCTGCCGTAGGTGAAATATCCGATGATGAATTTTTCTGATTTTTCAAAGTTTTCCATGAACCATCCTCATTCAGCGAACGGGTGCCATAGTGTCCGTTCATCATCCTGCCTGCCGAAGCCGGTTCAGCTTCAACATCCGTATGAGCATACAATTGTGCAAAGAATTCTTGTACCGTATGTTGCCCGATACCCATCATAAATGTCTGATCCCGGTAATAGCCCGAACGGAAATCGCCATCCTTAAATGCCTTGGCCATGGCTATTTGAGGCAGCTCTTTACCATCGCCAAAAATACCGAACTTTGCCTTACCTGTTAATACCTCTTTACGCCCTAACAAACTGGCCTGACGACTTTTATAAGCTAATGCATAATCATCCAATACTGTTTTTTTAAACTCCGCAACTGTGAGTTTCGCTCCTTCTGTTTTGCTCATACGCGCACGTGTTGATTGTTTCAAATATATTATTGGCAACCTAAATATGTTCACATCCTTAAAATTTAATTAAGAAATTTTTATGTGCGAACACTTTTGTATAATTGTGCCACAAAACTACTTTTGAATACTGATTCAAAAAATACTTGGAACAGTTTTTGAAAGAAA
>JAZKGH010000056.1:0-7824 GCA_040386055.1 Bacteroidota bacterium | reverse complement strand
AAAAACGTTTAACGGGGCAATTGGTGTTGGTGCAGATACAGTTGCGTATGAGAATCTGTTTGAGAAATTGAAAAAGAAAAATTGGGCAACCGGTGTGGTAGCAACCTCATCTGTTACCCATGCAACACCGGCAGCTTTTTATGCGCATGTTGGTAGCCGTAATAGTGAAGATGATATCGCATCTTTTTTGTTGAAGGGTAATTGTGATATCGCAATTGGAGGAGGACTTAAGTTTTTCAAGGCAAGAGCAGATAAAAAAGATCTGTTTGCCGAGTTGAACAAACAAGGTTTTGTTACCATTGGTGATACAGTTAATTCATTTAAGGTACAAAATGCAACACGTTTAATCTATACACTGGCAACAGATGGCATGAAAACGATGCAGGAGGGGCGTGGAAGTTTTCTGAAACAAGCGACAATGAATGCAAGTGATTTGCTCGCACAAAATAAAAACGGATACATGATGATGGTGGAAGGTTCACAAATTGATTGGGGGGGACACGCTATGAACTATGAATACATGAAAGCAGAATTGCATGATTTTAACGAAACCATTAATGCGGTATTGGATAGAGCAGAAAAAGAAGGAGATATTCTGGTTGTGGTAACTGCTGATCATGAAACAGGTGGATTGTCCCTTACGGTGAATAAAGAAAATCGTCAGTCATTTGTACCTAAATATACCTATAATAAACACACAGGTGTGATGGTACCTGTGTTTGCATATGGCCCTGGAGCGGAAGAGTTTGCCGGTATATATGAAAACACCGAAATATTTTACAAATTATCTAAGCTTCTGGGATTGAAATAATGGACATCAATAATATACTATTGTTGGCGGGAGCCATATTGATCGGAGTATTATTTTACTATTTGATTCTTCCTAGACTCAATCAAAAGAAACGATTGAATACCATCATTAAGGCGGTTCTGTTTTTTGGAATGATGGGTTACCTCGCATACGATTTTTACCTGAAAGAAAAGTACTGGTTTATTCTGGTGCTCGCTGGTGGAAGTGTTGCCTTCCTTGTACTTCTTTTTACACGCAAGAACGAAGAGTAGTTTGTTGTTTACTGTTTAACTGAAAACCGTAAACTAGAGTGCATCTACCTCTTTACGATAATCATATTGAATATCTTCGTGCAGTTTTGCTAATTCCTTATCTATTTTTTTGAGTTGCGCTGCAAAAAGATTTACCATAGCCGTACTGTTGTCAAACCGGATAGGAATACGTTTGTATTGTTGCAGGAAGTGAATCAGTAATTCAACGGTCACTTCCGGTTTGGCCGCGTACTTGACGTGTTTGTTGACGTATCGCAACACCTTTCGCACACTCTTTTTTACATAATACAGATTAGTGTAATTAATTTCCTTGAACTGTTGTTCTACCTCTTTTTTAATCGCACTCATATACGATTGGTCATCGTGTGCTTCAAACAACAGGTAATGTAATAACTCCTTATTTTCTTTCTTATACTTTGCCAAACGTACAGCCAGTTCAACCAACTGCGGGTAGGGCAAGGTTTGCAGTTCTTTTTTAAGTCCGGAGAGGGAAGAGGTTTCCATATATTAACTCAACAAAACTTTCCAGGCATCCACAGCCTTGTTGCTTTCCAAAAACTGATGTGCCAATTGGTGCAGTGCTTTATGCAGTGAAGCTTCATCCGCATGCTCTGCATGAATTTTTTGCAGGTCTTTGTTCATGCGTTTAAATACTTCTATACTATCGGCATCCGGAAGTGTTTCTTCGTTGGCCAACATACCCAAATCATTTCCGGTTAGAACTTTACTTAAGCGAATAGATTCCGGTAATGCATCCACACCCATACCCAAATTACGGTTGGGTTTAGGTACTTCAAACAACCCTTTATTCGCACGCACATAATAATCAGAACCCGCACGGGCCACAAGATCCAGTTTCTCCTGGTCGATACCACCTGTCGCTGTTAGTACTTCATCAGCCACGTGCATCAATAACATTTCACAAATAATCAAATTTCCGGCACCACCTTCTTCACCTGTATATATAATATCTCTCACTTTACATTCAAATTGCACAGGAGATTCTTTTACTCTGAAAGGTTTGACAACATCAGAAGCCAATGGTGAGAAACCTGATTTGGTAAATTCGTTTACTCCTTTTGGGTATTCACAACTGGATAAACTCATTTGCTGTACCATGGCATAGTTTACCACATTAATTACAACCTCACCTGTTTCAAGTACATTTTCAAGAGTGTGTTTAATCGTATTGTCACGCACTCTTCTCGCAGGTGAAAAAATCAGGGTTGTAGGATTGCTTCCAAATACATTAAAAAAACTAAACGGACTAAGATTTGGATTGCCATCTTTATCAATAGTACTTGCAAAGCAAATAGGACGAGGCGCTATGGCTGTAAGCAACATATTGTGAAATTCAGCAAGCGGTTTATCTTTTGGTCCTATTGTTCTCATGGATGTTAATTATGTTGGGTATGTTGATTGTGTCTGTTAATTGTGGTGTCTGTTAATTATGGTACGATAGTATCTACTTTTATATTAACACAATTAACAGACACCACAATTAACAGATTACATTTATTCGCCTTTCGGAAACACGTCAATCTCTCTCATTTCTTTGACAAAGTCTCCGTAGGTTCCTAGAAATTTGGTGGCCTTAACAGTGCGGTCATCGATCCAGTGATAATTACCACCACGCGGTTTACCGAAGATGATACCATGCCATTTGAAACCGTGACTTTTCAACCAGATTTCGGTATTCTCACGATGTGATTCCAACCGGGAGGTAAAGAATGTAACAATATGTCCTTCATCGTACCACTTGTTTACATGTTCTTTGGCCCCCGGAATTTCCTCACAGGTAAGCATACGTTCCGGTTCTTCGTTGGGTACATCTTCGCAAATGGTTCCGTCAATATCAATCAAATAATTTTTGATATGTTCAGGTAATAATGGACTTGCCTTTTTTCCGTTCGCATCAAAATGCTCTTCCAGTTTAATCTCGTTGATGTCCATATTATTCTGCTATGATGAGATAGTAATTTTTCTTTCCTTTTTGCGCCAGCACATATTTATTATTAATGAGATGGCTTGTATTGATAAGCATTTCAGGATTATCCGTTTTTTGTTTGTTGATGGATGTTCCACCTCCAACAATCATTTTACGGGCTTCTCCACGCGAAGGGAAAATCTGTGTTTTATCGGAAAGTAATTCTACAATATTGATACCGGCTTCCAATTCACTTTTCGCAACGGTTGATTGCGGCACTCCTTCAAATACATCCAGGAAAGTTTCTTCATCCAATGAATTCAATGCATCGGCCGTACTCGCTCCGAAGAGAATAGCAGAGGCTTCTACAGCAGTATCATATGCCATACTACCATGAACACGAATGGTTATATCTTGTGCCAATGCTTTTTGCAATGCCCGCATATGTGGAGCCGCATCATGTTCGACTTCCAGTGTTTCTATTTCCGACTTACTTAACAATGTGAAAATACGAATCCAGTTTTTTGCATCTTCATCACTTGCATTCAACCAAAACTGGTAAAATTTATAAGGTGATGTTTTCTTAGGATCCAGCCAAATAGCACCACTTTCGGTTTTTCCGAATTTAGTCCCATCACTTTTTTTGATAAGTTGTGTGGTTAAAGCAAATGCCTCACCGCCATCTTTTCTCCGAATGAGTTCTGTTCCCGTAACAATATTTCCCCATTGGTCGCTGCCACCCATCTGGATTTTGATACCGTGGTTTTTCCATAAATAGTAAAAGTCATATCCCTGTACCAATTGGTAAGTAAACTCTGTAAACGACATTCCTGTTTCACCTTCGAGTCTTTTCTTTACACTATCCTTGGCCATCATATAGTTTACAGTAATGTGTTTACCCACATCACGAATAAAGTGTAAAAAGGAGAAGCCTTTAAACCAGTCGTAGTTATTTACCATCACAGCACTGTTGGCTCCGGTATTAAAGTCTAAAAATTTCTCTAACTGGTATTGAAGGCCTGCAACATTTTTGTTCAGGGTTTCTTCATCCAGCAAATTACGTTCGGCACTTTTACCACTTGGGTCGCCCACCATTCCGGTTGCACCACCTACTAATGCAAATGGTTTATGTCCTGCCCGCTGAAAGTGAATCAATGTCATCACCTGCATAAGGTGTCCTACATGCATGGAGTCGGCTGTCGGGTCAAATCCGATGTAGCCATTGCACATTTCCTTGTTCAATGTTTCTTCCGTTCCCGGCATCATATCCTGGAGCATGTTTCTCCAGCGCATTTCTTCTACAAAATTCATGTTCTATCGTTCTCTAATGGTCGCGAAAATAAGGAAGGTTTTTGGTTTTCGGTTCACCGTTTTCGGTTTTCGGTTGGGAAGCCCGTAATATGCCTGCTTAGTAGCATTGAGGGTGCGATAAATCGCGGGGCTAGCGGTCATTTCTTAATCCCATAAAAAAACTTATTTTCGCCCCACTAAATTTACATACATGAAATACGTTGCACTTAATGATCTACACGCTTCGCTTGGCGCAAAAATGATTGAATTTGCAGGATACAATATGCCTGTGTTATACACTAATCTTGGACAAGAGCACTCAGCAGTGCGCAACTCAGTTGGCGTATTTGATGTGAGCCATATGGGTGAGTTTATGCTAAAAGGCGAAAAAGCTCTGGATTTGATCCAGTTGGTGACGTCAAATGATGCTTCTAAATTGACTGATGGTAAGGTTCAATACAGTTGTTTGCCCAATGATGAGGGAGGAATCGTGGATGATTTATTGGTGTATCGTTATTCTGCTGATGAGTACTATTTAGTGGTAAATGCTTCTAATATTGAAAAAGACTGGAACTGGATTAGCAAACACAATACGTTTGGTGTGGAGATGACCAATATGAGCGATGATCTCAGTTTATTTGCGGTGCAAGGTCCGAACGCCATTAAAGTGGTTCAAAAATTAACAGATGTTGATTTGTCGACTTCTGAATATTATACATTTACATCGGGTACGGTTGCCGGCTGTGAGGATATTATCATTTCCAACACAGGTTACACAGGAGCAGGTGGATTTGAATTATATGTATGGAACAAGGATGCCCGTAAATTATGGGACGCCTTGTTTGAAGCAGGTGCTGAGTTTGATATCAAACCTATTGGCTTGGGTGCACGTGATACTTTACGTTTGGAAAAAGGTTTCTGTTTATACGGGAATGATATTAACGATACTACTTCTCCTATTGAAGCAGGATTAGGCTGGATTACCAAGTTCACCAAAGACTTTATTAAATCGGATTACCATAAAGGGTTGAAAGAAAATGGCGTTACCAAAAAATTGGTAGGTTTTGAGATGCTGGAGCGTGGTGGTATTCCACGTCAGCATCATATTATTAAAGATGCGGCAGGTAATGTGATCGGAGAGGTAACTTCAGGAACGCAATCACCTTCATTGAACAAAGCAATTGGATTGGGTTATGTGGCAACAGCTCATTCAAAAGTAGACAGCGAAATCTTCATTGAAATCCGCGATAAACAGATTAAGGCAAAGGTTGTAAAGATTCCGTTTTTATAAGAATAAGGTATTCTGTAAAAAGCCTGATTGGTATGTTCGATCAGGCTTTTTTGTGCCTCGAAAAACGATTTAATTCTATTATATTCGATTGACAAAAAGTATGAATTGCTCTATTGGAATATTGGTTGTTTTAGTTGGTTGCATTACTTCGGTATCAGCCCAAAACACTACTTCTAAAAACCGGTTAGATGAAGTAAAGCCCGGCATGAGTGAACCCCAACTCAAACAGATCATGGGAGATCCTATTCGCTTTGAGTCTTATACCACCGTTAAATACAATACGTTTGATACATCTGTCTACTGGCGGTATCCTGATGAAAAAGTAATTGTAGTTACCAATCATCTGGTGGAAAGAGTGGAGCATAATCGTGAACAATTGCTTACCTTTATTCAGCAACATGCGTCCAAGCGCAACAAGGACGGTTTAATTATTATCAACCATGGAAACAAATAAACTGGAAGTTGTACTCACGCCCGCTTTACTGCCTTTGTATGAAGTACAGGGCAAGGTAGTGGTGGTGATTGATATACTAAGAGCTACCTCGTCCATGTGTGTAGCTTTTCAAACGGGCGTGAATAAAATATTACCCGTTTCCACTCCAGAAGAATGTCGTTTATTTAAAGACTTTGATTTTCTCTGCGCTGCCGAACGCAATGCTATTAAAGTACAGGGATTTGATATGGGAAACTCTCCCTTTGAATTCCAGAATCCGTTAATCAAAGACCGCAATATTGCATTCACAACCACCAATGGAACCAAAGCTATTAAAGCAGCTAAAGAACAAGGTGCCGCTGTTGTTGCCATCGGATCCTTTCTGAATCTGGATGCTCTTTCAAAATGGTTGGTTAAACAGAAAAAATCAGTATTGCTGGTGTGTGCGGGTTGGAAAGACAAATACAATCTGGAAGACACTTTGTTTGCCGGAGCAGTGGTGAATCTGGTCAAGAATGATTTTACCATTGAATGTGATTCTGCATTATCAGCAGGGTTATTATATGAAGCAGCACAATCTAACCTGGAGGCTGTTGTTCGTAAATCTTCGCACGCACAGCGTTTCAAGCTGACTTCCATTCATGAAGATGATGTACAATTCTGTTTGCAACACAATACCATGAACCTGGTTCCTGTAATGCAGGGTGAGTATATTGTATGTCCGAGCCAGGTGGCGATGTAGGAAGAAATTCGAAAGAAATGCAAAAGAGAAGTAGGCAAAGAGGAAAGTATGCAGTGAAACCACTCCCTATAGCTATCGGGACGCAATAATTAACCCACAATAATCAATTACGTACTTCACCGGAATCGACCTATCAACTATTCACTTTATCAACCAATCACCTATATTTGCCCTGCAAAATACCAGTGTAGTTGAATATACAGCAGTTATTAGGGATTTACAGCGAAAGTGATCGCTTTAAAACTATTGCAGGAAAGCTCGGATTACCCTCCCCGGTTAAGCTTCGCCTGACGGGATTGGTGGGCTCCATCGATGCTATTTTAGCCTCCACATTATATACATTACAACCACGTACCAACGTGTTTGTTTTTAATGATACCGATGAGGCACGTTATTTTCATGCCGATCTGGAAAATATGCTGGAAGGCAAAACGGTACTGTTTTTTCCATCATCCTATCGCAGGCCATTTCAGATTTCAGGGTTAGATAATGGATTGGTATTGGAACGCGCTGAAGTGCTAAACCGACTCAACCAACATTCACTGAATGGTGAATTGGTTGTGACCACAGCCGAAGCATTAGCAGAACTTGTGATTACCGAAAAAGATCTTTCGGCCAATACATATGAATTGAAAGTTGGACATCCGTTTGATCTGGAATTTTTCATCGACTTCCTCACCGAACATCATTTTGAGCGTAGCGATTTTGTGTATGAAGCGGGTCAGTTTTCCATTCGTGGAGGAATTGTGGATGTGTTCTCTTTCAGTAATGACATGCCGTATCGTCTGGAGTTGGATGGAGAGATGATTGAAAGCATCCGGACGTTTGACCCCAATACACAGTTGTCGGTGAAAAGGGTAGATCGTTTTTTCATTATTCCCAATGTGCAAAAGGGAATTGATGACCATACGAGACAAAACTTTTTTCAGTACTTACCCAACGATACCATTCTTTGGGCAAAGGATGTAAGCTTAAGCATAGAACAAATAGAAAAGGGCAGAGAAAAGGCACAAACCATTTACGAAAAGTTTGAACCCATGCCAGATCAGGAAGCTTTGCAACCTGTGAATGCGATCTAT
>JAZKGH010000055.1:0-6032 GCA_040386055.1 Bacteroidota bacterium | reverse complement strand
ATGATTATGACTGGATGTTGTTAGCGGATTGTTGCAATGCTTTTTTCACGGCAGGAACTACCTTAGTTCCGAAGCGTTCAATGGATTTCATCGTGAGTTCATGCGGTAAAGTTCCAATACTGGCTTGTGCCATAAAGCGGGTATTACCAAACAGCTCATGTTCGTATAATATTTTATCAATCACTTGTTGTTCGCTTCCTACCATCAACGCACCTTTGGGTGAACGTAAATATTCATATTGATGTGTGGTCAGAGGAGCCCATCCACGTTCTTTACCAATCCTACTCATGATCTCTGCATAGTACGGAAAAAATTCAGCAGCGGCTGTTTGTGAATCTTCACCAACATAAAAATGATTGTTTACTCCAATTTGCAATTTGCTTACATCGTATCCTTCTTTGCGTGCGGTTTCTTTGTAAAGATTAATAAACGGAACAAATTGCTCAGGCAACCCGCCAATGATGGCAAGTGTTAAAGGCAATTGCAGTTTAGCAGCTCTTATGGCTGAAGCCGGTGTTCCACCCGCAGCAATCCAAATGGGGATCTTTGCCTGATAAGGTCGGGGATACACACCACGATTGGGAATGGAGGAACGCAACTTCCCTTGCCAGTTCACAATGGTTTCTTCATTCAGCTCCAACAGCAAACCAAGTTTCTCTGTAAACAAGGCATCATAGTCATCAAGGTTATTGCCAAACAGTGGAAACGATTCAATAAACGAACCGCGTCCCGCCATAATTTCGGCACGGCCATTTGACAATAAATCCACCGTAGCAAATTGTTGAAACACGCGCACAGGATCATCCGAACTCAATACGGTGACGGCACTGGAGAGTTTAATGTTCTTGGTCGTAACAGCCGCTGCTCCCAAAATAACGGCTGGTGAGGATACAGCATAATCGGGACGGTGATGTTCGCCCACACCAAACACATCCAGTCCAAGTTGATCGGCCAGTTGTATTTCTTCCATCAGTTCTTTCAACCGTAGGTTACCGTTAACACCGCTACCCGGAAGGGTTTCGGGATTCATATCTGCAAATGTGATTAGACCAAATTCCATGTATTGTTATTGAGTTATTAAGTTATTAGGTTATTAAGTTAGTAAGTAATTAAGGGATTAGCGAAATTTTGTACACAAAGGCACGAAAATATGAAGGAAAGAAAGAGCACGAAATGGGGAGATTATGCAGTGAACATTCTGGCATCCCGCATCCGTTATCTCCTCAAGCTCGGATACGGCACAAACTCCACCTCATCGCCTTTTATTTTTTCAAACGATTGATCGATCCATTTTTGTTTGGCTTCATCAATGAGGTGCTTTTCGGAGGAAACAAAATTCCAGTCGATCAAACGTTCTTCCGGGAAAGGTTCTCCTCCGAAAATATAGATGGTACTGTTTGCTCCAATGGTGAAGGAACATAGTTTGGTGTCGTTGGCTACCAAAAGTTGTTTAGGTTCAAATACGTTTCCTTCGCTTTCAATATTTCCCTCTAAAATATACAAACCTGATTCGCCATACAGTTCATGGCCAATGTTTACAGTTTGTTTCGATGTGCTCTTAATTTCGATCATAAACAATTTACTGTAAACAGGTACTGCAGATTTTCTACCAAAGGCTTCACCTGCTACCAGTTTAAAGTGCAAATCTCCTTCAGTCCAACTCGGAATCTGTGTTTCATCAATATGAAAAAACTCGGGCTCCATTTGTTCAAGTTCTTTGGGTAACGCCACCCAAATTTGCAAGCCATGCATTTGTTTGTCGGAATGACGCATGTATTCCGGTGTACGCTCCGAATGAACAATACCTTTGCCGGCTGTCATCCAGTTTACGGCACCCGGTTTTATTTCCACTTCATTACCCAATGTATCACGGTGCATGATATTGCCTTCAAACAAAAAGGTAAGAGTAGAAAGTCCGATATGCGGATGAGGCAATACATCAAAATTTTCGCGTTCATTCAATTTTACAGGTCCCATGTGGTCGATGTAAATAAACGGACCAACCATTCGTTTCTGGCGAAAGGGAAGTAAACGTCCAACCATAAATTTCCCGATACTGGCCGCGCGTTCTTCGATGATGAGATTGATGTTTGACATGGCGATGGTTATTAGTTATTGGGTTAATGAGTTATTGAGAGAGAAAAATCCGAAATCAACAATCCGATATCCGCAATCAAACTAAACTATTTTCAATACGATCTTTCCCAACTGTTGTCCTTTGGACATTTTTTCCAGAGCGGCTTGCGCTTGGTCCATTGGGAAAACGGAATCTACAATGGGTACAATTTGGTGATGGTTTACAAAGGTTACCATTTCGGCAAATTCTTCATCGTTGCCCATGGTGGAACCTAAGATATCAAGTTGTTTCCAGAATATTTTAGCGGGTACTCCGCTGTTGAATGGGCCGAGTGTTGCACCATACATTGCAATACGCCCCGCAGGTTTGGCCATATCTGCAAGCTTGGCAAATGTATCGCCACCGCTGCTATCTACAATGGCATCAAAACCGCCACTTTGTTTTTTAAGTTCTTTATCCCAATCAGGTGTTTTATAATTCGCACCACCTTTAGCACCCATTTGAATAGCTTGTTCCAATTTAGCATCATCTCCCGATGTAACATAAGTATTGCATCCTGCGGCAATAGCAAACTGCACACATTGCAACGCCACACCACCACCAATGCCTGTAATCAAAACCGTTTCACCCGCTTTGGCTGCAGCACGTTTCATTAATGCACGAAAACCTGTAAGTCCGGCCAACGGCAATGCTGCGGCTTGCTCAAAAGAAAGATGTGAAGGTTTTTCAAACAACAAACGCGCGTCTGTTTTTACATATTCGGCAAAGGTTCCGTTGTGCGGAGTTCCGAGTATCACATAATCCTTGGCTTGCACACGCGGATCATTGCCCCAGTTCATGCTTGGGTTCATGATTACTTCTTTACCTATCCAGTTTTGTCCCACAGCGTTGCCCACTTTTTCAACAATTCCACTCCCATCCGCACCCAGAATAATGGGAAAACGAATACCTGCATATTGTCCTTTCTGAATCCACAAATCGCGGTGGTTAAAAGCAGCTGCATGCACCTTTACCAACGCTTCGTGTGGAGCCAGTTCGGGTACAGTTGTTTCTTTAACACTTAAAGGTTGGTTGAGTTCTTCGAGAATGATTGCCTTCATTTTGATATCGGATTTTGGATTTGAGATTTCGGATTTAGAGGATAGATGTTGGAAGATGGAGATTAGAGGAACAATGTTAGATTAAAGCGGTGATTGAGCGGTCCGATAACTATCGGACGAAATCACATGGTAGTTCAAGAGAAAAACAACCCGCAACTTTTACTCCTCTTCGTCTTCTTCAAAATTTTTGTAATCGATATTGGGGTCGTAAAATAATCCCCAACCATCAGGGATGTCGTTGGTTTTGTCGAAAGAGTTAATCCATTCCAGGAATAACTTGCGGAATTCTTCAATTTCATCGCGTAACAGTTGCAGGTATTTGTTGTTGGATAACCCCATCATCTTGAGTCCGGATGTTGCCGTTAGCAGACTCATGGCGTGTACTTTGATGATAACGGCATTTTCCATTCGAATGGAGTAGAGGTCACCACCTTCGGCACCGCGCAGTTTGGCATTGATGATCATTACATCTTCCATCATGATGCTTTTGTAGTGTTCGCCAAAACTTTTTACGTCTTCCTCGTCCAGTTCGTCCGCATCTTCTTCATCAAAGTCCTCGTCCTCCTCGTCAAAATATTCCTCGTCTTCCTCTTCTTCTTCATCGGCAAATGGAATATCCTCTTCCCCTTCTTTGTCCTTGATGTCAAATGTTTCTATAAGTGCATTTACCAGCTCAAATAATTCGTTGGCTTTTTGCACAATGGGCAGGTTTTCCACCCGTTCGTGTTCTTTCTTAAAATCTTCATCATTGAAGTCTTCCTCATCTTCCCACATATAGTATCTTGTTAATGGTATGTATATTTTGAAATATAGGGTATTCGTTACCGGGTATTGTGTGCCAGCAAACCATCCTTGGTAGCAAGATAATGGTAAGCCCGCATATCATCGCTATCGTAAAAATAGGTGCGTATGAATTCTTGCTTTTCGGCATCAAATTGCATGGGTGAAACGTACTTTTTGGCAATTAATTGCTTGAGCACATCGGCCACAATTTTTTCGGGTGCTCTGCATTCATCCAAAATATTTTGAAACGGTTCAACAAAATATATGGCATTTAAAATATCGTATTCAATATCAGATAACGGATCACTCATGAATCATCGGTTTAAAATCTATTTTACATCACGGCCTTTCCAGTTGTATGTTCCGATATTGGCCCAGATGCCAATAATAAGTACATATAAAATATGGAAGGGTTCGGCCAAAGGTAAAAATAAGATGTATGTTTTACGTTTAAAAAATTTGAGTACATCGTACAGGAACAACCCTTCGGTTAGAGCCTTTATACAGAGTAAGCATAATCCTGTGAGCGGGTTGAAAATCAGGTTAAGCACTATGGATAAATTAAAAATATAGGCAGCTACTAAAATAGCGGTAATATGCCAGCTGTCATATTTGGTGCTTTTGGAAACCCAGCGCCTGCGTTGATTAATGAGTTCTACGATAGTGGTATTGGCAGCCGTAGTTACAATAGCATCTCTGTGTTTGAGGAAATGAATATGATCCGGATGTTTTTTAAATACTTTATGTAATAAATATTCATCATCGCCACTGGCAATATTCTCACTACCGGCATATCCATCCACTTCGTAAAAAACAGCTTTTTCAAAAATAAGATTAGAAGCGCTGCACATATTTGGGTTTTTGATCTCAATGGCCGCACCGCCAATAGCAACTAATCCTGCAAACTCAAGCGATTGTAATTTCTCAAATAATGTTTTGGCTTTAAACAATACAGGCGCATAAATCATTTTAGATTGCGTATGTACAATAAAACTATTGATGGTTGATAACCAGTTTCTGCCTCTCACACAATCAGCATCGGTAAGAATGATAAAGCTTCCTGTTGCCTGTGAGATACCGTATGTGATTGAAGCTTTCTTTTTCCGTCCTTTTAATGGGTCATTTTCCATATGTAATAACCGGACCGGACAATTTGGGTGAATAGCAATGAACCGATTCACTTCTGCAGAAGTTCCATCTGTTGAATGGTCGTCAATAACGATCACTTCAAAAGATGCTGTGGGATATTGCTGATTGATAACACTTGTTAAACAATCAAACACAACAGCTTCTTCATTGCGCATAGCTACCAGAATACTAAAGGTTTGGTGTGTATCGGGTTCAACGTATTTATAATAAGCAATACGTTTCCAGGCTACAAAATAGGCAAGAATCAGGCTCACATAAAACAGTAACAGTATTGAAGAAATTAGAATCATGCAGCCGGGCGCAATTTAAGTTTAAGTATGAAAAATAATCCCATGAGTCCCGGCAACATAATATTAATGATCCATAAAGTGTATGCAGCTAATAATATTCCGGATGAATGGGTGGAAAATAATCCCAAAAAGAATAATGCCGTTGCACCTCTTACGCCCATTTCGATCAGAATGAAAGAAGGTACAAACGCCTGTACCACAAAGATGGCAGCTAATGCAGGGAAAGCATAAATAGCCGGAATGGAAACATCAAAAAAATGGAGCAATAAAAAGTATTGTAAATTAAATACCGCAAAACGCATCAGGGAAAGCAATAGAACAGATGTTAACTCACGACTTGTATAATGCGTGAAAGCATCCACGTACGGGGTTAATTTTTTCCATTTAATAATACGGTTAAGCCAATGAATATTTATATACAAATAATAGAGCATTGTCAGGCCAATTGTAATGGCCATTAGCCCCGCATAAAATAAAGTAGTGTTAAAATAATGCTGATGCCATGCCAATACCCACAAACCGTAGCTTCCGCAAAATACAATTGCCAGTGTTTGTGCCAGACTGCCCACAAAGGAAACAACCGCTCCTTTGATTTTATCATAAGTCTTTAAGAACAATGCTTTACCGGCAAAG
>JAZKGH010000054.1:0-1619 GCA_040386055.1 Bacteroidota bacterium | reverse complement strand
CCAGGTCATCCGCTAAAATGAAAATGATGTTGGGTGGCTTTTTCGTTGAAGAAACCATTTTTTTTGAAGGAGAGCATGCTGCAACAAAGCTTGTGATGAAGATTGCAAAGAATACAACCCGATGTTGGATAAAATGATATGTTATTCTATTCATTCGATAAAAAATAAAACGTCAATTTGATACGAATATGAAAGTATGGAAACGAGTCATTTGCAGCGCGTTCTTATCAATTAAATAACCGGGGCAGCATCTGCCCCGGCCAAAAAACTAAATCTGTTGAAAACTCTTATTGCCAACCGGGATTTTGCTTGATCACGCCGTTGGTTAGTACTATCTGGTCATTAGGTAATGGATACAAATAATAATGTGTTGGGTATGGAGTTGGCGGCACCCCTTCGTACGCAATATTTCCGGCAGCTGCATTATTCACTGTCGGGATTTTATTACCATAGTTTGCCCTTACAATCCACCTTCCTAATTTGCGATTCGTTGCGTAGTCCATTTTTTTCCACCTTCTCAGGTCATCGAAGCGGAAGCCATCCCCCATTAATTCAATGGCGCGTTCACGTCTGATTTCCCAAAGAACCGCATCAACGGCCGGATCACGGGTTGGATCAACAGGAATTGCTGCCATATTTAACCCTGCCACACCACCGCGAGATCTCAATTTATTAATAGTTTGTTCGGCTATTGCCTGGTTAAACCCGCCTAATTCAAATTTAGCCTCCGCATAATTCAGTAAAACTTCTCCCATTCTGAAAACAGGCGCATCATTAATATCTCTTTGTTGCACAAATTGGAAATAGTTGGTGAATTTGTAAAAATGGTAACCGGTATAAGTTACGTTAAATGGCCGACCATCCTGAAAATCCTGGAAATGCGGTGTTTGTTTTAAAAGCAATCCCTGCCAGTTTGTATTAGGATATCTTTTATGATTGGGGTCAGATATCTGGGCCATTAAATCAATATACTCTCGGTCAGCCGGATTGGTGGTATGTGTCCAGGTGTTGGCAGTGGTATTCACAACTACTTTGTATGGCGCTATCACTGTGTAATATAAACGCTTATCCCGGTTTCTGAATTCCGCATACGCATCCTGATCGCCGGCAAATAAAGGGCTTGTCCAACGCGTTTGACCGTCTTTCATCAAATACATATCCACCGCCTTCTTGGTCAGGTCCCATCGCCCGGAAGATGTGCGGGGAAGATAAGATAGAAAATGATGCAATTGATCCTGCTCGTATTGTTTGTACAAGAGGATTCCTGCAACCCCTTTCAGTGAGAGGCTGTTAAATACTTCATCGTAATTTGAATGCAGTCCAGGGAATTGTGCAATCAGCTTCTCAGATGCCGCCATACTCGCTTCCAGGTATTTGCTTTCATCACCAAGTGCATGATATTTACGCCATGTTCCTTCTATTAAACCAAACCTTGAAATTAACGCACGTACCACGTGTACATTGATGGTATTGTGTCCGTCGCCGGCCGGTTTGATATTCGCCTCGGCATACACTAAAAGATCAAGGATTTTCTGGCTCACTTCATTCCGTGGTGTCCGTGCGGCAAATAAAGTTTCCTGATCCTGATCGTTTAGCGCATTCTCAACCCAGGTAATATC
>JAZKGH010000053.1:0-6106 GCA_040386055.1 Bacteroidota bacterium | reverse complement strand
TTGCTGGTGATCTGGGTTTTTAATCCGATCTCATAACTGATATCCACCTCAGGATTCAAATCGGGGTTTCCCACATTGGCAATGGTGGAACGATCCTGATAGTATGGGTTTAAACCCGGATAAATGTAGGAAGGATGCGGTAAAATAGTTGTATGTCCATAATTGAAATACAAGATCTGGTTTTCACGGATGGGGAAGGATGCGGATATCTTAGGTAAGAAACGAAACTTATATCGCAGGTCTCCGATCTTCGTACTGGTTGAAAGATAATCTTCCCTGATTTCATCTCTGACAGGAGCATCGGGATTGGCAACAGCATCATCTACATATTTCCCCGGAGCCCAGTATTCAAATCGTCCGCCAATACTGGCAATAAGTCCTTTGTATTTAATCTGATCGGTAACAAAAATACCACCCCTGCGCGGGTTTACTTTCCATACATCACTCTGCTGGCCTAAGCGGAAAGTTTGCGAAGTTCCACCACCTGCAAGTGGTAAAGGAGCTCCGATCCACGGACGGATAATATCAATCCATTGCATTTCCTGAAACTTCATTTCCACTCCAAAGGAGAGTTTATTCAAGGAGTTTTTAGAGAAATAGTTTCCCTGAACTTTAGCGGTGTATTCTTCAAAATAGTGATCGTGCCATAAGGTAGCAATTCCATTATTGTTATAGTAACCGGAAGGATTATTTACATAAGCAACACTATCACCGGGATTAAAATAACCGGTTGGGTACAATTGAATGGACGAAGGATCCAATTCATTTACGACCACCTCAGGTCGCCACGGGCGGCCATTTGCATCGGCACGCAGGCGCACGTAAAAGCGTGAGAGAGTAGCTGTATAAGAGAAACGTTTATTCACCGATTGTTTCCAATCAACGGCTGTCATGTAAGCATCATGGGTAAACGTGTTGGCATTATCCATTTGCTGTGAAAACAAATATTGGTAACCGGGCTGGTACGGTAAATCGTTACCAAAAATGCGCAACATGTTTACATCCTGATTCACGGTGATGGAACGTAACTGTGAAACGGTAAGTACCTTTCCCTTTTTAAAATTATAGTTCATTTTCACAAAGGCACTCCAGCGATTATCCTGGTAAGGTGACCATGTGGTGCTTTTGCCGTCACTTCCGGGATACAAGGATGAGTAGAGTTGACCGGCCGGGTTTTTATAATATTCATCCGAAAAAGCTGCACGCAAGGCAACCGAAAATTTAAGTCTGTTATCGAGTGCTTTTTTAAATGCGGGTCCGCTCAGGTTTAACTCACCCACCTGGCTGTTCCAGTTAGATCGGGCATTTTGATTAAACCCGAAATAATCTCTTTTATAACTTGCAGCAACCTCAAGTTTATCGCCACCGCTCCGGGTTTTGGTGTTGATCACACCGGCCGTTGCATCTCCTACATCGGCACCAATACCACCGGTTGTTACTTCAATATCACTTACTGCATTCGATCCGATATCCAATCCAAATCCCGTTCCACCCAAAGGATCTGTTACTTTTACACCATCCACATACACACCTGTTTCATAGGTGCGTCCACCACGAATACTTACTCCGGCAGGGCTTTGCACCACACCCGGTTGTGTATTAATGATGGATTGAAGTTGACGTGACGGTGCAAGCTCAATATTTTCCTGAGAGATGGTATTTACCGATTGGGCCTTATCAATATCGATCAATGGTTTTTTTCCAATGATCACAACCTCATCCGTAGTTACAGAAGTGGGGATCAATTCAACCTGTAATTCTTTGGTTTCACCCGCTTTAATTTTGATTCCGGTAAGAAGTGTTTTGTTGTAACCGATATAACTTACTTCCACATTGTATTCTCCGGCTCTCACATTCTTAATCACAAACCGTCCGTTTATATCCGTAACGGCTCCCAGAGAGGTTCCTTTCAGTATGACGTTTACCCCAATCAGGTCCGAGTTATCTTTTTTATCCTTTACCGTACCCGTAATAACAGCTGTGTTTTGAGCAGCAACCCACAGGCAGGTATTGATAAGTAGTATGAGCAGTATAATTCTTTTCATAGAATGGGATGAAATTCGGTTGGCAAAATACACGAATTAATTGTGTTTCAAAAAGTCATGGAGGTTAACAAATGGTAAAGCCGAAAGTTAATACAATAATGGACATCCTTATCACTGTTAACAAGGGAAAGGACTTTTGGGATTTTTTGTGACCGGAGGGTGTTGGTTCATTGATTATGTGCCTAAGTATAAATGGTTGTACATCCGACCATAGTTGGTTATGTCAAGAATATAACTGGTTATGTATCCGACTATAGTTAGTTATGTGTTCATAAATAACAAATCTATGTTTACATTTGCACCACTTTTAATAACGACTTCAATACAATTATGGCATTAGAAATTAAAGTACCTACCGTTGGCGAATCCATCAGTGAAGTAACCATTGCGAGGTGGAATAAAAAAACAGGTGATTACGTAGAGATGGATGAGTTATTATGTGAGCTGGAAAGCGACAAAGCAACATTTGAACTGAATGCAGAAGCTGCAGGTATTTTAACAACAAACGGCAACGAAGGTGATACCATTAAAGTAGGAGATTTAATAGCCACAATTGATACATCAGCTGCTAAACCGGCCGGTTCAAAACCTGCTGCGGAGGCTCCGGCTGAGAAGAAAGAAGAAGCTAAACCGGTTGCTCCTAAAACAGAAACTCCTGCTACAACTACATATGCAAGCGGAACACCATCACCTGCCGCTGCCAAAATTCTGGCAGAAAAAGGTGTTGATGCGAAAGATGTAAAAGGAACAGGTAAAGACGGTCGTATAACAAAAGCGGATGCAATGACTGCTGAGTTGAAAATAACAACCAATGAAAGCAAATCAAGAAACGAACGCACAGAGAAAATGACTTCCTTGCGTAAAACGGTTTCGAAACGGTTAGTAGCTGTGAAAAATGAAACAGCGATGTTGACTACGTTTAACGAAGTTGACATGAAGCCTGTAATGGATTTGCGTAACCAGTTCAAAACTCAATTCAAAGAAATACATGGTGTAAACCTGGGTTTCATGAGCTTTTTTACCAAAGCGGTTACCATTGCGTTGAAGCAATTCCCTGCGGTGAATGCATACATTAATGGTGAAGAAATTATATTCCACGATTACTGTGATATTTCAATTGCCGTAAGTGCTCCTAAAGGATTGGTGGTTCCGGTGATTCGCAATGCAGAGAGCATGACGTTGGCCGATATTGAAAGAGAAGTAGTTGTATTAGCTACCAAAGCACGTGAAAACAAATTGAGCCTTGAAGAAATGACGGGCGGAACATTTACCATCACTAATGGTGGAGTATTTGGAAGTATGATGAGTACCCCGATTATCAATGCTCCGCAAAGTGCTATTTTAGGAATGCATAATATTGTGGAACGCCCGGTTGTAAAAGATGGCCAGATAGTAATCCGCCCGATTATGTACTTAGCATTAAGTTATGATCACCGCATCATTGATGGTCGCGAGTCGGTTGGTTTCTTAGTGAAAGTAAAACAGATTTTAGAAAATCCTACCTTGTTGTTAACAGAAGGAAATGATCCGAATAAAATGGTGTTGGGTTTGTAGAATAACGTAAAGTACCTTTTTGAAAATATAAGCGTGGGGTTTCAACCTTACGCTTTTTTTGCGATGGATTGTTAATGATGTTAATTGTGTTGAGTATGTTAATGATGTGATTTGTGAGCATATTTAACACAATTAACAGGCTACACAATTCACACACATTAGGATAAAAAAAATCCCGCAGTCATTACAACCACGGGATTTTTATAAGAATAGGAATTGCAGATTATTTCAACACTTCCAGTACATCATTATATTTTAAGTTGAATGCTTCTGCTACACCTTTGTATACAACTTTACCGTTCACTACGTTTAATCCTAAACGTAATTCTTCGTTATCAGCACAAGCTTTTTTCCAGCCCTTATTTGCCAGTTGCAATGCATAAGGCAATGTTGCGTTTGTTAAAGCCAATGTTGAAGTATAAGGAACTGCACCCGGCATGTTGGCTACGCAATAGTGAATAACACCATCAATTACGTATGTTGGGTTTTCGTGTGTAGTAGCTTTGGTTGTTTCAAAACATCCACCCTGATCTACTGCTACGTCAACCAATACTGTACCCGGACGCATGGTTTTCAACATATCTTTCGTAATCAAATGCGGAGCTTTTGCACCCGGAATCAATACAGCACCTACGATTAAGTCTGAATGTGTGATCATTTCACGAATATTGTATTCGTTTGAATAAACTGTTTTAACGTTTTTAGGAAGGATATTATCCAGTTCGCGTAAACGCGGCAATGAAATATCCATGATGGTAACATCAGCACCTAATCCTGCAGCCATAATAGCAGCTTGCGTTCCCACAATACCACCACCCAATACCAATACTTCAGCCGGTTTAACACCCGGTACACCTCCTAAAAGGATACCACGTCCACCCATAGGTTTCTCCAAAAATTTAGCGCCTTCTTGTACGCTCATACGTCCGGCAACTTCACTCATTGGAACCAATAAAGGCAATGAACGGTCTTTTTTCTCAACCGTTTCGTAAGCCAAACAAACTGCTTTACTTTTAATCATTGCTTTGGTAAGCGGCTCATAAGATGCAAAGTGGAAATACGTAAACAACAACTGACCTTCGCGAATCAAAGCATATTCTTGCTTAATAGGCTCTTTTACTTTGATGATCATTTCAGCTTTTTTATAAATCTCTGCAATGGTTTTCAACATAGTTGCACCGGCTTTTTTGTACTCTTCATCACTAAATCCGCTACCTAATCCGGCAGTTGATTGCACAAATACTTTGTGACCTGATTTTGCAAATGCTGATACACCAGCTGGTGTTAATCCAACGCGATTTTCGTTGTTCTTTATTTCTTTTGGTACTCCAATAATCATATTATGATGGTTTTAAAGGTGGGCAAAAATAGCATTTAACTGCTCAAAACAAAAAAGTCCTGCCGAGGCAAGACTTTTTTATTTTTAATATGAATGTATGAGTATGATTTATTCAGTACTCATCATGTTTCTAACGGGTGATACAGGCTCTACCGGAGTAGGTTCTACCGTTCCTTTAAAGGTCAATGTAACATCACCTCCCGAAGAGTTTGATTTAACAGTAATGTATTTCTGGAATGTACCGGGACGACCATATGAATTAAATACTGCTTTTATTTTTCCTTTTCCACCCGGCATAATGGGCTCTTTAGACCATTCAGGAGTGGTACATCCGCATGACGGTTGCACATTGCTTAATATCAATGGTGCTTTACCTGTATTAGTAAAGGTAAATTCATGAGAAGCCAGTGTTCCTTCTTTTAGTTTACCGAAATCGTGTTCAGGTTTATCAAAGGTAATGACAGCCTGAGCATCATTTACTGTTTGGGCTTGTGCAGCTATTCCAAATATGCTTACAAAAAGGATTAACAATAATTTTTTCATTTCTGATTATTGGTTTTATCGAATATAAAAAATGAAACCTGCATAAATGCGATTGATTCATGCAGGTTTGATTGTATGAAATCCTAAAGGATTAATTTAATGTTTTTTCTTTTTCTTTTGAACCCGGTATTATTTCACCCGGTGCTTTTACGTCACCTTTAATCATTAATGAAATGGTTCCTCTTTTGCCATTGCTCATAACAGTTACAGCTTTGTTGAATACGCCTAAAGAAGCAGCATTATAAGTAGCTTTTACAAAACCTTTTTTACCAGGCATGATTGGTTCTTTTGTCCATTCAGGAGTTGTACAACCGCATGAAGCTGCTGCATTGGTAATAATTAACGGCTCTTTACCTGTATTTTTAAAGGTAAAGGTGTGGGTAGCAGGGTTGTTTTGTACAATGGCGCCAAAATCATGTGTTTCCTTTTCGAAAGTAATGTCTGCCTGATTTTTGTTTTCAGCAGGGGCAGGGGTTGTTTGAGCGTTTGCTGCGAAAACAGCAGAAATAGCAACAAATGCAGTGATGATTAATTTTTTCATATCTTAATTGTGTTTGTTAAATATAACATTTTCTTTCAAAAACTGTTCCAAGTATTTTTTGAATCAGTATTCAAAAGTAGTTTT
>JAZKGH010000052.1:4003-6147 GCA_040386055.1 Bacteroidota bacterium | reverse complement strand
CCGGGTGCAGGTAAAAGTACTTTATTGCCTTTAACTTTAATTGATGAACCCTGGCTGGCCGGTAAAAAGATCTTGATGCTTGAACCCCGCAGATTGGCTGCACGAACCATTGCTATACGTATGGCTGATCTATGGGGTGATGCCGTTGGAGAAACGATTGGATTTCGTATACGATTTGAAAATAAAATTACGGACAGAACCCGCATCGAAGTCGTAACAGAAGGAATTTTAACACGCATGCTGCATACCGATAATGCACTTGAAGGTGTTGGATTGGTGATCTTTGATGAGTTTCATGAACGCAGTATTCATGCTGATGTAGCAATGGCTTTATGTCGCGAAGCACAACAAGTGTTGCGCCCCGATTTACGGATCATGATCATGTCGGCAACGTTGAATATGCCACAACTTACTTCTATCTTAAATGCGCCTGTTGCTGAGAGTAAAGGAAAACAATATCCAGTTGATATATTTTATGGCACTGGACAAGATGTACGATTGTTGCCCGAAATTACAGCACGCACTGTAATCAAAGCAATGAATGAACACGATGGTGATGCATTGGTTTTTCTGCCGGGCGAAGGCGATATCCGAAAATGTGCGGGATTATTAAAACAAGAAATAAAAGACTTTGCAATTCATCCCTTGTATGGACAATTGCCTCAACATGAACAATACCTTGCTATCGTACCGAACAAATTTGGTAAGCGCAAAATCGTATTAGCAACATCAATAGCCGAAACAAGCTTAACCATTGAGGGCGTGAAGATTGTTGTGGATACTGGTTACGGAAAGGTTTCACGTTTTGACCCCAAATCGGGATTATCACGATTGGAAACGGTTCAGATTTCAAAAGACTCGGCAGACCAACGTGCCGGACGTGCAGGAAGATTAAGTCCGGGAGTATGTTACCGCATGTGGACGAAAGCCACACACGACCGGTTGGCTGAGCATCGCATTCCCGAAATTCTGGAAGCGGATTTAGCCGCGCTTGTATTAGATATGGCCTTGTGGGGTGTAACCGATGTGAACCAATTAACGTGGCTCTCCCCTCCTCCCAAAGCCCATATTCAGCAGGCTACAGAAGTATTGCATCAGATTGGCGCATTGGAAAATGGAAAGATTACCGAGCATGGCAAACAAGTACATCAACTGGCTTGTCATCCACGCCTGGCTCATATGTTATTGATGGCAAAAACAGAAACAGCCAAACAACTGGCAACAGATATTGCAGCTGTATTGGAAGAACGTGATCCGTTGCCGAAAGAATCGGGTATTGATATCAATCTGCGTATTGAAGCCTTGCGTAGAGGTCGAGCAAATAATGCGTTGGGTAATCGTTTTAACCGTATTGAAAAAGTAGCAGAATCCTACCGGAGATTATTGAATGTAAGTATTGACAATGGCCCGGTGGATTCATATGAAACAGGTTTGTTATTAGCTTATGCTTATCCCGAACGGATTGCATTTGCGAGGCCCGGAAACAATGCACAGTTTCAACTTGCCAATGGCAAATATGCAGCTGCCGGTCACCGCGATGATTTATCAAGTGAACCGTGGCTGGCCATTGCACATATTGATACACGCGATGGTTTGGGTAAGATCTTTATGGCTTCACCATTGAACCCTAAAGACTTGTTGCCCATGGTGAAAGAGCAGCAAGTGATCACGTGGGATACCCGTAAAGGTGGACTCATAGCAACCAAAGACCTGCGCATCGGGAGCATTGTATTGCAATCCAAACCTTTGCCGCAACCCGATGAAAAATATTTGGCAGAAGCCATTTCCAATGCTCTCAAAACAGAAGGTGAAGCGTTGCTTTCGTTTGATGAACATATGGAACAATTACAAAGCCGCATCAAAAGTTTGCGCAAGTGGAACCCACAAGATGGATGGCCTGATGTGAGTACTCCTGCCCTACTCTTTACTAATCAGGAATGGCTTGGGCCTTATTTAACAGGCATCAAGAAGCCGGACGACTTGAAGAAAATAAATCTTTCTCAAGCCTTATTGCATCATTTGGATTGGGATAAACAACAAGCATTGACAGCATTAGCTCCTGCTAAAATAGAAGTTCCAAGCGGTTCGAATATCACACTGCAGTATTTACCGAATGGCGAAACACCCATACTGGCTGTACGTTT
>JAZKGH010000052.1:0-3993 GCA_040386055.1 Bacteroidota bacterium | reverse complement strand
ATTAGCAGAAACACCCCGTATCAATAGTGGTAAAACTCCTGTGGTGATGCATTTGTTATCACCTGGATTTAAACCCGTACAGGTTACTTCCGACTTACACAGTTTTTGGAACAATACGTATATTGAAGTCAAAAACGAACTCAAACGCAGGTACCCGAAGCATTCCTGGCCTGATGACCCCTGGAATGCCCCGCCTGTGGCGAAAGGTTCTCACCGGAAAAGTTCTTAGTTTTGGTTAGTATCAACAGGAAGATTACACACGGAAAGTGTACTGCTTATAAGATCCTCATAATGCATATATGTTCCCGTTTCACGCACTTCAATGGCTGTAATACTTATCGTGCGTAATATATTATTACGATTCATAAGCACATTGGTAGCAGCATCTCCTTTTCCACCAAAGTGATGAAAGTTGAGCATATCAGGTAATTGCGGTTGAGGATTGACAGCTAAAAATTCACTAAACCATTTTTCACGTTCAGTAATAACTGCGGGTTCATACAACATTGCGGATGACCAGATCTGAGGCTTTTCAGCATCAACTGTCTTTATGTAAACTTCTTTTCCATCCCACCTTAGTTCATATATTGTTGGTTTTGATTGTTGATGAATGATAACAAGCGTAAAGGGTTCGATGTCCGTGAATGAATATTCAGCAACAAACTGGTTCACATCATTGTATTCAAAAAACTGTGTCACCACTAACCCACGGCTGTGTTTATACGGAGGATTATGAACATGTCTTCCAAACGCACCATTTAGCAAACATAGCGTAAAGTGATTGGAGGATGTTGCCAGCCAAGTCCCTCCACCCTGCGGATCTTTTGGATACATAAGCCAGAGTTTTGCATGCTCATAAATAGCCGGAGCGAATGCTGGTTCACGTAAAACCGATTCATCTCTGTTTGAGGTTAAGAGAAATCCTCCTGTGTTGTTAGGAATATAAGTAAGCGTACACATGTTGTATAAATCGTTTTAACTCTATTCTTGTTATGAACATTGCAAACTTTGTGATAAAAAGAAGAGTCTCTATTGTATTTAGAACATCATATATTCAATAAAGTTTCACTGCAATCTGAATCTCATTTCCAACCACATAGCATAGGGTTTAAACCTTATGCTGAGTAACACGCGACAAAAAACTGGAAGGAAATATCTAAATACAAAATTCAATCGTTAGTATTATTTTTGACTCAATGACAACACCCTCACTCTCCTTTTTACCTGTTACCGAAAACGATTTACCTGAAATTGAAAAGCTGCAACCCGAAAACTGGGGAAGCATTATGCCGACTATCCGTTGGTACCTTACACTCGATTTTTGTTACCTCATCAAGGCCGTTTCTAACAATGAGATTGTGGGATGCGGTGCCGTATTGTTTAATCAGAACAGCGCCTGGCTGGCCAATATTATTGTAGCTAAAGCGCATCGCAACAAAGGCTATGGATATGACATTACAGAACATATATTGGAATATGCCAAACAACGAACCGAATCGGTTATCCTCATCGCAACAAAATTAGGCCATCCGGTTTACGTTAAATTCGGTTTTGTAGATGATGAAGAATATGTGTTCTTCAAACCCGGAAAAATGAATAGTCCGCTTTCTGCCAATATTCTAAAATATGATCCGTCTTTCAGAGAATCAATATTGGCTTTGGATGAAGATACCATTGGTGAGAAACGAATACAATTACTCGAATCCAGATTGCCTGAAGCTTTCGTGTATGTAAAGGATGGAAAGTTTGAAGGATTCACCATTCCAACATTGGGAGAAGGACTGACCTTGGCTACCACACCTGAGGCTGGTCTTGCACTGATGGCGGTAAGGTTCACAGAAGAAAAACGTGCTTGTATACCCAAAGCCAATCAGGTTGCTATCGATTTTCTGGTACAGCATGGTTTTGAAATAGACGATACATTATATGCCACCAAAATGTACCTGAATAAGAAGTTGCCATGGAAGCCACAGCAACAATTCGGAAGAGTTGGCGGCAATATGGGCTAACCCATTATTGTTTTACAATGCGGTAGTGTTGTGCACCAACTTTGATGATATACAAACCCTCGGGCACATCTCTTAAATCTATAATTGTTTCGGTTGATTGAACGGGAATCTTTCTGATATTTTCTCCTGTTATAGTCCAGACCTCAAGTTCCATTCCATTCGTTAACTCAGGTATAGTAACCAAGATGGTTGATTGTGCAGGATTGGGATAGCACGTAATTTGGGTTGCCTCTTTCGATTGTTGCTCCACTCCGGTTGGATGTACAAATACTTCATACACTAACTTTGTACTCTTGATCCAGAGATTGTCGGCAGGGTCGTATGTTTCAATGATGTCTTCCGCAAGATCGTTACCAACATAGGTTAACTGATGACGGTTGCGGTTTTCCAAACGGTATTGGCCATTCTCGAAAATATTCACTTCTTCAAACAATGGGTTGTCGTGCCAATCTCTTTCGTCAATTGTTTTACGCACACCGGTCCATGCACTATCTACCCATCTTAATACTTCAACGGTTTTACGGTTACTGCCGGTTGTTACTTGTTTTTCTAAATTCACCCACTCTTCATTCAGCCATTGCTGCATAGTATAATTGGTAAGATTCGGTTTTTCAGTAAGCTCTCCTTCAAAACTCAACATGCGTTCTTCGTTTGTCCATTCTCCATTTCTGAATACCTGAAACAGTCCTTGATAGGGCTTTTGGGTAATGCTGTCAAATAGCACTACGATGCGCACAGTAGGCAACCAATTTCCATTGAACACTATTTCATTGGTACGTGTTTCCATTTTACCGCTAGCATGATACGTAAGAGTAAACCGGCCATTTGACTCCCATTCTGTTCCGTTGAAACGCTCATCATTATGAAACACTATGTGATCAGCACTATCATATTGCAAATCAAAACGCTCTCCGGTTATGAGTTTCCAACTTCCGTTCTGCTTTGCATAAAATCCGTGAAAAGTCATGTTTTCATGAATATCAAACTCAAATACATCATTAGAAGTACTATCGCCTGCCACATTGCGATATACCATCGATATGATATTGCCCCTTTCATTGTAATCCATCAGCACATCATGGCTCAGCTTCCAATTGGCCTGTTGCCATAAATACAGATGCGTGATGCGCGGCAATGAACCACTTGGCTGAGCCTGCAAAACGATGGTAGTGATGAGTAGTATGATACTGCTCATCATTATTTTTTTACTTTTCATAACAAACTTTATATACCGGCAAAGGAACAACCACTCAACTCTAAAATGCAAAATGACAGTCTTATCCCCAAAGAGACACGAATGCAGTTTAAACGTTGTAAAGCCTTTATTGACGGGCAACGGGATTGAATGTAATCCTATAAATACCGTCATTCGTTCAACACATTAAATCATCCTTTCATCTTCTTCAGAGGTGCCTTCATTACACCCATTTTTACTTTTAGATACAATTTTTCTAAGTTGCGGACATGTATTCCTTCAAAGTCCTTCTTTTTCTATGCTGCATTGTGTTTTCCGTAACTGCTCAGCAAACGGTGATTCTTCCCGATTCTATCAGCATGATGAAAGAGGATACACTCAAAGTGAAAGCGCTGCGTGATTATGCCTTTACTATCTCAGGGACTGACCATGCCGGGGCGCTTGAAATAGTGGCAATTATCAAAACAGTAAGCACCCAACTTAAGTATACTGCAGGGCAAGCTCTGGCACTTGATCTTGAAGCGAATATCAAACGGGCCGAAGGAAACTATAACGAAGCGATTGTATTGCATCAGCGGGCACTTACATTATTAGATTTCCGGCAACACCAACGATACTATGTTTCTATATTGGTAAATCTGGGAACAGATTATCTTTATTATGAGAATCCAACCAAGGCCATTCAGTTATACAGGCAAGCCTTGCAATATGTAAAGCATGACGATCTCAGGTATGTTACTATTCATAACAACATGGGAAGTGCATACAGTGCTCAAGGGAATTACAGTC
>JAZKGH010000051.1:0-11383 GCA_040386055.1 Bacteroidota bacterium | reverse complement strand
AGCACCTAAAGTAAAGGCCATGCAATTAATTGAGAAGTATGAAAAAAATCAACGAGGTTTTTATGGTGGTGCAATTGGAATGATAGGCATGAACGGCACATTGAATCACGCAATAATGATCAGAACATTTTTATCTCAAAACAATATTCTTTTTTATCAGGCAGGAGCGGGAATTGTAAGCGTTTCTTCTGAAGAGAACGAATTGCAGGAAGTAAACAATAAGATTGAGGTACTCCGAAAAGCCCTGCAACTGGCAGCTTCCACTAAATCACTTAACACAGAACAATTTTAATATGGCAATTTTAGTTTTTGATAATTACGACAGCTTCACATACAACTTAGTTCATTGTATTGAAAATATAACTGACGAGAAAGTCGATGTACTCAGAAATGATAAAATATCATTGGCTGAAGTAAATGCGTATGATAAAATCATATTGTCTCCGGGGCCGGGAGTTCCTGAAGAAGCGGGCATTCTGTTAGAATTAATAAAGCACTATGGGCCGGTTAAAAATGTTCTCGGTGTATGTCTCGGACACCAGGCGATTGCTGTTTCCTTTGGCGGCACACTAAGGAATCTCTCCCATGTTTTTCATGGTGTTAGTGAAACAATAAATATACTGGAAGAAGATATTTTATTTAGAGGACTTCCTGAAAATATAAAAGCAGGTCGCTATCATTCCTGGGTAGTAGAGGAACCAATTCCTAAAGATTTCATCGTGACTTCGAGGGATAACAATGGTCTTGTGATGTCGATGAAACATAAATATTATAACCTGCGGGGAGTGCAGTTTCACCCGGAGAGCATTCTTACACCACTAGGTGAAAATATAATCAGGAACTGGATCTCATTTTCATGATGGCATAACATTCTTTAAAAAAATCAATACATGAAAAATATTTTAAATCAACTATACAATCAGGAATCATTAACGAGGGCTCAGGCAACCGATGTATTGACTCATATTTCAGAGGGGAAAATGAATGCATCAGAGATTGTATCATTCATTACGGTCTATTTGATGCGCTGCATTACTGTCGATGAATTAATGGGATTCCGTGATGCCATGTTAAATATGGCTATCACGATTGATACAGAAATGGATACCATTGACCTTTGTGGCACTGGTGGTGATGGGAAAAATACTTTTAACGTTTCCACTTTGTCCTCATTCATTGTTGCAGCATCAGGTATTCCGGTAGCTAAGCATGGCAATTATGGTGTGTCATCTGTTTCCGGATCTTCAAATGTGATGGAGTATTTCGGGTACAAATTCAGTGCCGATCAGGATAAATTAAAACGGGAACTGGATCAGTGTAAGATTAGTTTTCTTCATGCACCTTTATTTCATCCTTCATTAAAGGCAGTTTCCTCTATCCGGAGAGACCTGGGTATAAAGACTTTTTTCAATATGCTTGGACCATTGGTCAATCCGGCTATGCCGAAGTACAAATATACGGGCGTTTTTAGTTTGAGTCTTGCAAGACTTTACCATTATGTGTTCCAGCAATCAAATGAAAAGTACTGTGTGATTTATGGACATGATGGTTATGATGAAATTTCGCTGACATCTTCCTTCAGAATGTATTCAAATGATTTTGCAGGGGATAAATATCCGGTAGACCTTGGATTTGAAATCATATCGCCTCAACTCCTTTTGGGAGGAGATACGGTCGCTACATCTGCAGCAACCTTTAAAGAAATACTTGAAGGTAAAGCGTGCCAGGATAAACTGAATGTTGTAGCCGCGAATGCCGGATTGGCTATTCATACTGCGGATCCTCATAAGAGCCTGAGTGATTGTATTCAGTCAGCTATGGAAATACTGATTTCAGGCAGGGCATCACAAACGTTTAATAAATTAATAGCTATACAATAAACGACATGAATATTTTAGATGAAATAATTGCCCGAACAAATGTGAGGGTGCAAAAGCAAAAAGAATTATACCCCTTCAAACTTCTGGAACAATCTGTTTTCTATGAGGCAAGTTGTGTTTCATTACGCAAATATTTACAAAGAAAGGACCTCCATGGGATCATTGCCGAGTACAAACGCAAATCACCCTCAAAAGGTGTTCTCAATAATTACGCTTCTGTTGAACAAACCACATTAGGGTATATGCAAGCGGGAGCAAGTGCACTTTCTATTCTTACCGAACCCGAGTTCTTTAATGGAAAATCAGAAGATCTTAACATAGCAAGGAAGTTCAACTATTGTCCAATCATACGTAAGGATTTTATACTTGATGAATATCAAGTGATCGAAGCTAAATCAATTGGTGCGGATGCTGTTTTATTATTGGCAAATGTATTAAGTGTGGAACAAGTTCTTAATTTTTCGAATATGGCTTACAGCCTTGGGTTGGAAGTGATCCTCGAGGTACGTGAAGTGCAGGATCTGGATAAATTGAATGAGAACGTAAATATTGTTGGTGTCAATAACCGAAACCTTAAAGATTTCACAGAAAACATCGATCAGTCATTTCGCCTGGCTGACCTGATACCACATGAATATTTAAAAATATCAGAGAGTGGGATCAGTAGGGCGGAGACGATTCTTGAGTTGAAACAAGCCGGTTACAATGGTTTCTTGATTGGAGAAACATTTATGAGGCATTCAAGACCCGAACAAGCCTGTGCAAATTTTATCAAATCAATAGACGCGATATCTTCAATCACCCGGCAATGAAAATAAAAATATGTGGAATGAAATACCGGGAGAACATAGCTGAGGTGACTATGTTACATCCCGACTTTATAGGGTTTAATTTTTATAATAGATCAAGTCGTTATGTGGGAAATAATTTTGAAAAAAAATTACCAGATCAGTTAGGTAAGAATGTCAAAAGGGTAGGGGTTTTTGTCAACTCAAGGAAACAAAAAATTCTTGAAACTGTCCATTCTTATCAACTATCCTATGTACAGTTACATGGAAACGAATCTCCTGAATTTTGCAATGACCTGTCAGAAAAGGTCTCAGTGATTAAGGCGTTCGGTATTGATGAAACATTTTCTTTCAATCACCTTTCTGCTTATGAAGCGGCTTGTGAATTGTTTGTATTCGATACTGCAACAAAAAAATACGGTGGAAGTGGAACCTCTTATAATTGGAATTTATTATCTCGTTATAAAGGCAATACCCCCTATTTATTAAGTGGCGGAATCGGGCCGACAGATCTAAACAAAATTAATAACCATCGCCAATTATTAAATGATACCCACTGTATTGGATTAGATCTGAATTCGAAATTTGAATTGGAGCCGGCTTTAAAAAATGTTCACACATTAAAAGAATTCTTAAATCAATTGAAAAATGAAAACACAATTATTAAGTGATAAAGGGTTTTATGGGATCTATGGTGGAGCCTATATTCCGGAAATGCTGTATGCGGTAACGGAAGAGCTGAGAGAAAACTATTTGAAAATAATTGAAACTGATTTATTCAAACAGGAAATGACCTATTGGCTTAATCAATATGTGGGAAGACCAACACCTCTTTTTTATGCATCAAGGCTTTCAGAAATATATCAAGCTAATATCTATTTAAAAAGAGAAGACCTGAACCATACAGGTGCTCATAAAATAAATAATGCTATTGGACAGATCCTGCTGGCAAAAGCAATGGGCAAGAAGAATATTGTTGCGGAGACAGGTGCGGGTCAGCATGGTGTGGCTACTGCTACGGTTTGTGCGTTGATGAATCTACCCTGCATTATTTATATGGGTGCCCTGGATATAAAACGGCAAGCCCCCAATGTTGCCCGAATGAAAATGTTGGGTGCAGAAGTGATTGCTGTTGAATCCGGAAGCAAAACATTAAAGGATGCAACGAATGAAGCCATTCGTCATTGGATCAATCACTCAAACGATACCTATTATATTATCGGATCAGTAGTTGGGCCACATCCGTATCCCGATCTTGTTGCCCGATTTCAATCAGTTATCAGCCTCGAAATGAAAGCGCAATTATATAAAGCGGTTAACAAGGAGAGCCCGGATTATATCATTGCATGTGTTGGAGGAGGAAGTAATGCAGCAGGAGCATTTTATCATTTTATTGGCAATGGTTCTACAAAACTAATAGGAGTCGAAGCGGCAGGGGAAGGCATTCATACAGTCAAAACAGCGGCTACAATGACGATTGGGAAATTAGGTATCATACATGGATGTAAAACGTTAATGATGCAAACTGATGATGGGCAAATCATAGAACCCTACAGCATTTCAGCAGGATTGGATTATCCGGGGATCGGTCCTCTGCATGCTTATTTATCAAATGTAAATATGGCTGAGTATCTAAGTGTAACAGATGATGAAGCATTAACTGCGGGTTATCAGTTAGCGAGTCTTGAAGGGATCATTCCGGCTCTTGAATCGGCACATGCGCTTGCGGCATTGAATAAAATACATTTTCAAAAAGATGATGTAGTTGTCGTTAATCTGTCGGGCCGGGGAGACAAGGATATGGAGACCTATATCCATTGTATGGACAAATTTAAAACAGCATCATGAACAGAATAGATCGACTTTTTCAAAACAAGAAAGACAATGTACTTTCCATTTTTTTTACTGCAGGTTTTCCTGAATTAGAGGATACGGTTGAAATATTGAAGAGTCTCCAAGAGCAAAATGTAGATATGGTTGAAATTGGAATTCCTTTTTCAGATCCGCTTGCGGATGGCCCAATTATTCAGCACAGCAGTCATGTTGCGTTAAAAAACGGTATGAGTCTTGAGGAATTATTTAAACAGCTCAAACACGTTAGAAATGAAATTCATTTTCCGTTACTCTTGATGGGGTATTACAACACCATCCTGCAATTCGGTGTAGATCGTTTTATTGAACATGCTGCTGATATAGGAATCGATGGTGTCATCGTTCCGGATATTCCTTTGGAAGAATGGGAAGAAATCTATGCTTATAAATTTAGGTCAAAAAATATTCATCCGGTTCTTCTGATTACTGCGCAAACACCTGAAGAGAGAATTCAAAGAATAGATAGAGTAGGCAGTGGGTTCATTTATGTGGTGGCCTCAAGTGGGATTACCGGAAGACAAAATCATTCACAGACAGAAAACGATTTGTATTTAAGCAGGATAAAAAAACTTGGACTTAAAAACCCGATTATGGCCGGCTTTGGGGTTCACAATAGAGAGACATTCCGGAATGCGTGTGCACATATGAATGGCGCCATTATTGGTAGTGCATTTATTGATGCCCTTAAGGAAAGTCAGTTTAAAGAAAACAATATCACGAATTTTCTAACCAACATATTATGATCATTCACTTAAATAAAGATGCAACTGAAATTGAGATCAACTCAATTTACACGGTGCTAAAAGAGATAAAGTATAAACCATCTTTGGTGGATACAAGAAACGAAAAATACATCGTTTGTATTGGAACGGCAGAATTTGATATCAGGGCAATTGGTAATATGCCAGGTGTTTCAGATACATATAGGGTATCTGACAGCTACAAATTGGTCTCCAAAAAATGGAAGTTAAAATATTCATCAATTGATCTTGGAAATGAAACACAGATCGGTGCAGGGGAATTGAGTATCATGGCTGGACCATGTTCGATTGAGAACGAAGAACAGGTTACAAAGATCGTAGACCACCTCGTTGCAAATAATGTAAAGATCATGCGTGGTGGAGTTTATAAACCCCGAAGCTCGCCATATTCTTTTAGAGGTATGGGGCTCGAAGGGTTGGCTATGTTCTATGATATAGCACATAAGGCGGGAATAAAAATCATATCGGAAGTGATGGATGTTTCTCAGATTAAATCCATGTATCCGTATGTAGATATTTTCCAGGTTGGAACAAGGAATTCGCAGAATTTTAACCTGCTTGATGAATTAGGCCAGATTGATAAGCCTGTATTATTGAAACGGGCTATGAACGGAACCATTGAGGAGCTGCTTCATTCAGCAGAGTATATTTTTTCAAAAGGAAATGAAGAATTGATGCTCTGTGAAAGAGGGATCAGAACATATGAAACAGCTTACAGAAATACATTTGATATTAATGCCATAGCGTTATTAAAAGAGAAAACGCACTTGCCGGTCATTGCGGACCCATCTCATGGGATAGGAATAAGAGCGCATGTTCCTGCTATTGCATTAGCAGCAGTTGCTGCAGGTGCAGATGGGATTATTTATGAAGTTCATGAAAAACCGGAAGAAGCTGCCAGTGATGGATACCAGACATTAAATTTTGATGAGTCTGTGAAATTAATCAAACGTGTTCGGGTACTAAGCGAATCTCTTAATTGATCCCGGTTAGGTCTTCGGAAATTAATAAATAAAAATAACCATGATATACAATCATAACGAATGTCACAAGATAGAGTGTAAGATAACAGAATACATTATGAGCGATAGTAATTGTTCTGTTACATTTGGCTATTACCAAGAGAACGATACCCGTAACTTCTGTGTGAATGTTGTTGCTTATAACCTTATTACAAGGACCATGTTCCTTGTTGGTATTGGCAAGGGACTCACGTATTACAATGCGCTTGTTGATGCGATGAAAAAAGTAGAGACAAGCAAAAAGACTTGTTCTTTCACAATCAAATGGTCGAATGAGGGTAAGGCAATTGAGACATCATATTTTTACGCTAAGGATGTGCATCAGCTTCTCGACAAGTTTTACATCGGCATTGGAGAAAATTCAAACAAAATAATGATCTATGAAATAAAGCTCAATCCAGAGTCATAAAATACCAGATATAGGTGTGTTTACTGTATCGTATTAAAATATTGTGTTTTAGAGAGTGCTTATTTTAATGTGTATTTATTGGGCGACATGCAAAGATTATCCTTAAAGAATAGGTTCAATGAAAAGAAATATTTATCCCGGAAACTATTCGGGACAAATCAGAATACCCCCTTCCAAAAGTTATCTTCAAAGAGCAATAGCAATTGCAGCGCTGGGGAAAGGAATTTCAGTTATCAAGGGATATGTTTCAAATAATGATGTTGATACCGCCATCCGTATCATTCAGAATTTAGGTGCAGAAACAATCATTTCTGAAAATGAAATTCAGATTAAAGGCATAGAAGAGAGCAAGCAAATTGTGCATCTTGAGTGCGGGGAGGCAGGATTAAGTGTCCGAATGTTTAGCGCAATTGCCTCTTTGAAGTGTAATGAAGTTTACATGAAGGGTAGTGGTTCATTATTGAATCGACCAATGAAAATGGTAAGCGATGCTTTGGAGCAACTTGGGTTAAGAGTAAGATCTTGCGATGGTAAACTACCGTTACAAATTGAAGGTAAGCTTGAGGCTGGGCGAGTATATATTGATGGGTCGGAAAGCTCGCAATTACTTTCTGGATTATTAATAGCATTAACTCAAGTAAATGGTAGCTCTACAATCCTGGTCGAAAATGTAAGAAGTATACCTTACATCAGGATGACTATTAAATTGATGCAACATTTTGGATTATCAGTAACACAGGAGGGTTTTGAAAAATTTGAAATAAAAGGAGGCCAGAGCGTTTTGCCCACAGAGTATGAAGCAGAAGGTGATTGGAGCTCAGCATCAACACATCTTGTAGGAGCAGCGATTTCAGGGACCATAACTATTCATAACCTTAAGGCGGATTCAGTTCAGGCAGACGCGGTTATTTTGAATGTTCTAAAATCATGCGGTGCAGATGTTATTATTGATGGCGATACTATCAGTGTTCATAAAAACAAACTGCAACCATTTATAGTGGATATTACGCATTGTCCGGATTTATTCCCGGCACTCTGTGTGCTGGCAGCAAATTGTAAAGGTACGTCACATATTTCCGGTATTCATAGACTCGCTAATAAGGAAAGTAACAGACTTGTTTCAATTCAGAACGAATTTAAAAAGCTTGGGATAACGGTTCTTACAATTGGTGATCAGGTATCCATTTCCGGTGGAGAGATAAATGGAGGAGATGTTAACTCGCATAATGATCACCGGATTGTAATGGCAATGGCAACTATGGCACTAAATGCAACTGGTCCGGTAAGTATTTTGGGCGTTGAAGCTGTACATAAATCATATCCTTCTTTCTTTCAGGATTTCGAACACCTTTCACACAAATCTTGTTATCCAATAAGTTTAAACCAGACATGAATACATTCGGAATACTATTTAAGATAAGCATTTTTGGAGAGTCTCATGGAGCAGTTGTAGGAATTACAATTGATAATTGTCCGGCTGGAATTCCTCTTTACCCGGAACTTTTCCTGCCGGATCTGACTCGTAGAAAAAGCGGTAGAAAAGGAAGTACACCAAGAATCGAAGACGATACTCCAGAAATTATTTCCGGGGTTTTTAATGGATATTCTACTGGTGCACCTATAACAATCGTGTTTGAAAATGGCAATACTATATCCAAAGACTACTCTAATCTAAAAGATACTCCCAGGCCTAGCCATGCAGACTTCACTGCTAAGGTTAAGTTCAACGGTTATAATGATTATCGGGGAGGAGGGCACTTTTCCGGTAGGTTAACTTTACCGTTAGTGGCTGCAGGTGTTATTGCTAAGGCTATTTGCAAGAACATAACCATAAATGCCGAGCTCATTGAAGCTGGTGGATTAAGTGACATTGAAAGTGCAATTGAACAAGCCATAAGAGATGAGGATTCTATTGGTGGCATTGTTCAATGCAGAGTCAATGGTATAACTGCGGGGCTGGGAGAACCGTTTTTTGATTCTGTAGAATCACTTATCAGTCATATGGTATTTGCAATACCGGCAATTAAGGGAATACAATTTGGGTCGGGTTTTGAAGCTGCAAAAAGTACAGGTATAAGAAATAATGATGTGTTCATTGATGAAAGTGGTAAAACAGCGTCCAACAATGAAGGTGGGATAAATGGTGGAATAACCAATGGAAATGAGTTGATTTTTAAAGTTGCCGTAAAACCAACATCAAGTGTATCCAAGCCTCAACGTACATTCAATATGGCTAATAGTCAATCAGAAGTTCTTGAGATTAAAGGGCGGCATGATGTCTGTATTGCGTTACGCGTACCGGTTGTTGTAGAGGCTGTCACTGCAATAGTATTGGCAGATTTAATCCTACGCAATCATGAATAGCCGAACCAAAAATAGAATTGCATTAATCGGATTCATGGGTAGCGGAAAGTCAACGATAGGAAAACAACTTGCAACTTTAATGGATTATAAGTTCATTGACATTGATGAAAGAATTACGAAAAGTGAATGCATTAACATACCCGATATTTTCAGAATTGCGGGAGAGTCTTATTTCCGCCAATTGGAGTCTACTCATCTTAAACATGCCGTGCAAGAAGATCACTGTATCATTTCCTGTGGCGGTGGAATTATTGAATCGGAAGAGAATATCAAACTTCTGAAGGAAACTTCTCAAGTGGTTTGGTTGAGGTGTGGGTTACAGACTATGCTCATCAGATGTAAGGGATCAGACCGTCCATTATTGCAAGAGGAGAACCCTTATGATTGGGCCAGGCAGCTCCTTGAAATAAGAGAAGGCAAATACGCAACAACGTCACATTATAGAATAGATACTGATAGTAAATCGATAACCGAAATCAGCAACGAATTATACAAACTAATTTTAGGATAGGATAAATACCTCACCAATTAGACATAAAAAAAGCTCTCCTTTCGGAAGAGCTTTTTTGTTAATTGAATGGTCAATGTTAGATGCTAACGAATTGATAATCAATAATACTTGCGGTGCGGACGGGACTCGAACCCGCGACCCCCTGCGTGACAGGCAGGTATTCTAACCAGCTGAACTACCACACCGTTTTTTTTTAGAACAACGTTTGAATGATTTCTCTCTCAAACGGGATGCAAATATAGGCCTATATTTTATTTTGTCAACTTAAACTTTAAACTTTTTTATTCTACTTTCTTATTTACTTTGCGCACAGCATTTAATAATGACTATGACAACTTATTTCGATTTTGAGAAATCAATACAAGAGCTTGAGGAGCAATTACAAAAGGCTAGACAACTTTCAGAAAAGAGCAAAATAGATCTTACGGCAACCATCAAAGATTTAGAAGAAAAGCTGCTCGAAGAGAAGAAAAAAGTGTACGGAGGACTCAACGGATGGCAAAGAGTTCAGATTTCACGGCATGCAGATCGCCCCTATACGTTGGATTATATTGAGAATATTTTTGAAGATTTTATCGAACAACATGGTGACCGCAATGTAAAGGATGATAAAGCGATTGTAGGTGGTTTTGCACGTCTGGGTGATCAAACCGTGATGGTGATTGGGCACCAGAAGGGACGCAATACCAAACAACGCCAGTACCGGAACTTCGGAATGCCTAATCCTGAAGGCTATCGCAAAGCTTTGCGTTTGATGAAATTAGCGGAGAAATTTAACAAGCCTGTTATAACATTAATAGATACTCCGGGTGCATCTCCGGGATTGGAAGCAGAAGAACGTGGACAAGGAGAAGCCATTGCTAAAAACTTACTGGAGATGAGTGTATTGAAGGTTCCGGTGATTTGTGTGGTGATTGGCGAAGGAGCTTCGGGTGGAGCATTGGGTATTGGTGTAGGTGATAGAGTGGTGATGCTCGAAAATACATGGTATTCGGTTATTTCGCCTGAATCGTGTTCTTCTATTTTATGGAGAAGCTGGGATCACAAAGCCAAAGCAGCTGAAGCGTTGAAATTGACTGCAACGGATATGTTATCCAATAAATTAATTGATGGTATCATAGCAGAACCTCTGGGTGGTGCACATGCCAATCCGGAAGAAATGTACATAACGATGAAAGCCTCATTGCTAGGATATATTGCCGACCTTAAAAAATTGGATTCGGAAACATTGGTAAACAAACGCATTGAGAAGTTCTCGGATATGGGAGCGTATACGGAAGCATAATCCATCATATCAATATTGTATTCAGAAACCGACTCTTTTGGGTCGGTTTTTTTATGTGTAAACAATTCCAATAAAAATCATGCTAACTCTTTAGCAAGGAATAGTAATTTAGAAGTATCAAATCGAATTGTATATGACGTACCCATATCAGATAAAAAGTTTAAATCAATATAAAGAAGCTTATCAAAAGAGTATTGACTCTCCTGAAGAGTTTTGGGCTGAAGTAGCGGAGAATTTTGTTTGGAAACGGAAATGGGATAAAGTACTGGAGTGGAATTTTAAAGAACCTAAAATTGAGTGGTTCAAAGGTGCTCAATTAAATATTACAGAGAACTGTATTGACAGGCATTTGGCCACAAGAGGGGAAGAACCCGCCATTATCTGGGAGCCGAACAATCCTGATGAACGTGTACGCATTGTTACATACAATCGTTTACACAAACGCGTTTGTCAGGTTGCTCAAATGCTTAAAAATAATGGTGTAAAAAAAG
>JAZKGH010000050.1:4223-9659 GCA_040386055.1 Bacteroidota bacterium | reverse complement strand
CATGCTGACCCTGTTGAGGGGCATGATGATGTTTCCCGGAAAGAGGGCATTGTGAAACTTGAAGGTGGAGCGCAATTTAATCGTTCTTATGCGCTAACTTTTGGTTCCCAGTAAATGTATGAAGGAATGAAGGTGGGCACGGTGCCTGAGCTCCGCAAAGCGGAATGTCCGAAGGCACCTGCGGGTGGAAATGAAGTGTCTCTTGCGGATTTCACACAAAGTGCACGGAGAAGCACAGAGAAACACAACGTATTGTCGTTAGGAACACTTTTCTAAATAAAAAACTGCCTAACTGTGGCCGTTGCAAAAGAATTTTTCTTTTCGAGTTTCGAATTTTCTCCCCTTTCGAATTTCATTTTAGATTGTTCTAAAAATATAGATACTTTTGAACAGCATGAGTTTATTACAGCAGATTAAAGACAAAGCCAAAGAGAACCACGCCTATGTGGTTTCATTGCGTAGGCATATCCACCAACATCCGGAGTTATCATTTGAAGAACACCAAACGCAGGCATTTGTAGAGCACAAGCTGCGTGAGATGGGCATTACCGATATTGAACACAAAGCCCAAACCGGTTTGGTAGCGCATATCAAAGGAAAAAATCCGGATAAAAAGACCATTGCCCTTCGTGCCGATATGGATGCTTTACCGATTGTGGAGCAAAACGATGTTCCTTATAAATCGCAAAATGAAGGTGTGATGCATGCTTGCGGACATGATGTGCATACGAGCTCTTTGCTGGGTGCAGCCATGATTTTGAACGATCTCAAAAACTCGTTTGAAGGAACCATTAAATTGTTGTTTCAACCCGGAGAAGAAAAATTACCGGGTGGTGCTTCTATTATGATCAAAGAAAATGCGTTGCAAAATCCGCAGGCCACTTCTATCATCGGACAACATGTAATGCCTTTGTTACCGGCAGGAACCATAGGCTTTCGCGAAGGATTGTACATGGCATCAACCGATGAATTATATGTTACCGTAAAAGGTAAAGGCGGACACGGAGCTATGCCTCATTTAAATATTGATCCTGTATTAATCACCGCACATATCATCACAGCTTTGCAAAGTTTGGTGAGTCGCAGCGCTAATCCAATCATTCCATCGGTACTATCGTTTGGAAAAGTGATTGCCAATGGTGCTACCAATGTGATCCCGAATGAAGTGAAGATGGAAGGTACTTTCCGTACCCTTGATGAAAACTGGAGAGCTGAAGCACATGTCTTAATGGTGAAAACAGCCACGCAATTAGCCGAAAGCATGGGTGGCAGTTGTGAGTTTGAAGTGCGTAAGGGTTATCCGTTTTTGAAAAACGATATTGATGTTACACGCAGAGCCAAAGAAAGTGCACGTGAATATGTAGGTGCTGAAAACGTGGTAGACCTTGAAATATGGATGGCTGCTGAAGACTTTGCTTACTATTCACAAGAGATGCCTGCATGCTTTTACAGATTGGGTACACGCAATGAAGAACGTGGTATCACCTCAAGCGTGCACACACCTACTTTTGATATTGAAGAAGATGCGTTGGAGCTGAGTACCGGATTGATGGCTTGGTTGGCCGTGAAGGAACTGGAAAGCTGAGAAGATTTCGGATGTGAGATTTTGGATTTCGGATTTGTGGAAAGAGATTGGAGGCTCAATACCAAATAACTCTATCAACATTCTTAACCCATTAACCGATTACATCAAAAAGCTTCCGTTACATGAAAGTACAATCCACCATTATCATTTAATCCTCTTGCATAATCTATACGTAAATTGATGCGTTGTGCGGGACTTAGCACTACTCTTACACCTGCTCCTGCTGCGGGATTAACATATTGAATAGTTCCATTGGGTTCACTTACAGTATTGACATTGGCAAATAAAACTCCTCCCAGTTTGCGCCAGATATGTGTACGGTATTCCGCCTCAGCACTCAGATAGGTTTTACCACGGTAACGTCCCTGCACATATCCACGGGTGGCAAAATACCTGCCGGGCATGGGTGTAAGCATATACGGAACCTCTCTTACAGCCTGCTCGCATAATAAACGCGTGGCAATAACTCTTTTGTTTTTGGCTTTAAACAAATGATACCATCGGAAGTCAACACGGATATTGGTCCAGTTTTGTGTGCTTCCCATTACTTTCACATAAGGGTTCACGGCCAGCTCAAGATATTTTCCGGTGAAAGCATTTTGTACATTATCACGGCTATCATGCACAAAATGCAGCCCGATACCCGATGCAATAAACGATTGATTACCGATGGCCTGTTGTTTGAAAAAACTTACACTGTCGGCCTGATCGGAAGAAAGGTTCCAGCATGAAAACAAACGATACTGAGGACCAATAAAATTTTTGCTTGTGCCCAAACGCCACATTATCCGTTCCTCCAGCTCAATTGCCCTATACGAAATAAGTTCTTTCATCGGCTCTTTATCTGTTGTACGTGCACCTAATCCATAAGTATATTCTGGCCAATCCAGAAATTGTAATTTACCTTGCCAAAGGAACTTTTCATCATGCAAAAAAATCTGATGATTGGCTTGCACCGCTGTTTGTCCGCGGGTTGTATGCAACGCCAAAAATTGCGAATTGGAATAACGCGTAGTTGAGGCGTCACCCAATAAATAATTGAAATTAGCCAGTACTCCATATCCAAATCCGGTGAAGGGATCAAATAGCAAAATAGGCATTGGTGTAACCTGGAATTTTTTTTGTGGGGCGATTGTGTCGTGTATATCTTGCGCCTTGGCAAACAAACAACAAACAAGTGCAAGGATGAGTAGTAATTGTTTCATACGTTGGTAGAATTAACAGGGTCAAAACTAGGCTTGTATTGCCCCCGCCACCAACGATATTAACCCAATTAACCGGAATAATCTTGCAAAGATTGCCACACCTTCCCTATGAGTTGCAAAAATTGCAACTCCTCTATTCAGCAAGCTTTGGCTCCACCATTAATACTTCTTCTTTATCTATCATCACCTGCCCGGGCTCCGCTCCTTTGGGTTTGCGCACAAATTTTTTGAGGGTATAACTTACAGGTACCAATCCACTCCCTTTAAGCTTGGAATAATAAGCAGCTAACTGAGCTGCACGCTCGATTACTTTTTTAGGAAACTCTTTCCCGGCTTTCCATTTCACCAGCACGTGTGAACCTGTAACATCTTTGGCGTGCAGCCACAGATCATTTTTATGCGAATGCCGTATGGTGAGTTCATCATTGTTGGCTGCACTTTTACCAACCCATATTAAAAAACCTTCGTATTCAAATTGCCGGAACGGAAGTGCTATTTGCTTCTTTTCTTTTTCCTTAGGCAAATAAGGTTTAAGTTCTCTATACAGTTGTGCTTTTTCAATATCAGATAGGAGTTGATCTAATACGATCAAACGTTCCTCACTGGTTTTTAACTTTTGTTGCAGCTGCACCAGTTCAATGTTTCCGTTTTTATGCTTGCGATAATAATAGGCGGCATTCTGTTGGGCATTCATCTCTTGTTTCAGTTTTACCATAATGTTTTTGTTATGGTAAAAATCAAACAACTCCACCTGTGTGCTTTTGGGTGCAATGGCATGCATATTAGCCATTATGATATTGGCAATTTCTTCAGCTGTTGTTTCGGTTTGTTTATCAGAAAGGCCCTTTTGGGTCTTATCTACCAATCCTTTCAGCCGGTTTCTCTCGGCTGCGTATTTACTTAAAAGTTGCTGTTTACCGGTTGCAAAACGGTAATGATTCAGACATATTTTACTAAACTCATTCAGCACTTCCAACACATCACTCGTTTCAAAAACAAGTGTATCCGGCTGTTTGGAAACAGTCAGGTAAAATGGGTGCATATGTTCCCGTTTGTAAACAAAAAAATGATTTGCGCCTATCTCTTCTGCTGTTCCTTTCGTTGTAAAGGAGTTGAGTGAAAGCTCCCAGTCTTTGACAATGCTTTCGCGAAACATGTCGGTTACTTTTTCATCCGTAAACAGCAATACATTCACCAATCCTTCATACATCTTAAATACCAATTGGTAGTTTTCTGCAATGTGGAGTGAAAACGAACGATTACCGGGATGTTGTTCAACACGTGTGATCGGTTTGTTTAAGATTGATTCAAAACAGAGTTGTGCATTGGATATTTTTTCTGGTCTGTCATCCTCAAAAAATAGAAAACAGGATTGAAACTGCTGAACAATTTTAACTGTAAAACAGCTTTTTGACCGGAGTTGAAACACCAATACCAACTCTTCCTTGCTTAAGGTATAAGCATCAACCAATATTGCCCCAACAAGCAGTTTGCTTAGCTTTTGAGAGAGTGCGACAATGACCGGATATTGCTGATGTTGGGAATTGGGAATGCTCATATCAGCATTCGATTTGCTGGGTATCGTAGGCTAAAAACACATTTGGGGGAAGCTCTTTGCTCACTTCATCATGCAGGCCCAACTGATGACTAATATGTGTAAGATATGCTCGCTTAGGCTTCAATTCAGCAATCAAATCGAGTGCTTCCTGTAAACTAAAATGAGATACATGTTGCTCTCTGCGCAGGGCATTTAAAACCAATGCATCACATCCTTTTATTTTTTCCTTTTCGGCCTCACTAATAAAATTAGCATCGGTTATGTATACAAAATCATTGAACCTGAAACCCAATACCGGTAATTTATAATGCATCACCTCGATGGGCTGTACCTTCACTCCTTTAATGTTTAGTACATCATCCTTATTGATCAGATGTATTTTAACCTCAGGAATACCGGGATATTTAAACTCGCTGAATATGTAATGAAATTCCTGATGCATCTGACGTTCCACTTGTTCGGTGCAATACACATCTATTGCAGACCTCATTTTAAAATTGAAGCCTCGTATATCATCCATACCGGCAATGTGATCCTTATGAGCATGTGTAAAAACAAGTGCATCCAGCTTTTTAATTCCGCAACGCAACATCTGCTGCCTGAAATCCGGGCCGGAATCAATCACAATATCCAACCCTTGTTCCTGCACTAAAATGGAGGCACGCAAGCGTTTGTCTTTTTCGTTCATTGAGGTACAAACCGAACATTCACATGCAATGAGTGGCACGCCCTGCGAAGTTCCTGTTCCTAAAAATGTGATTTGCATGAGTGTGCTAAAATACCCATTTCATCCTGAAAATAAGAAATAATAAAAAAAATGTATATTAGACGTGTAAATGAAATACATATTCAGGATTTTATTGTTTCTGAGTACACTAGGCCCCTGCACTTGCCTTTCACAAAACCTCGTTCAAAACGGAAGTTTTGAAAATAAATCCGCATGCCCGAATATCAACAGTCAAATTACTCTTGCCAACAACTGGTATAATGGATTTGCAGGAATTCTTAGTGGTGTCTGTTATTTTAACAGCTGTGCCTCGAGTCCTAATTTTGGTGTGCCGGTAAACGTATATGGAAACCAGGCTGCA
>JAZKGH010000050.1:0-4213 GCA_040386055.1 Bacteroidota bacterium | reverse complement strand
CTCCCGCAATGTGGGATGTGCAGCAGAGGATATATTGTAAATCGTTTAAGTACTCCTCTAATCGGAGGTCGAACCTATTATTTTGAAATGTACCTAAATCTTTCCGATATCAGCACAGTTGCTCATAATAAAATCGGGGTCTATTTTTCAAACGTCACCACCACATCTTCTTCTACCTTTAACAAACCTTTTATTCCACAAATCATCACACCCTCCTTTGTGACCGATAAAATAGATTGGGTACAAGTATCAGGAACCTATACCGCTTCGGGTGGTGAAGAATGGATAACCATCGGTAGTTATGAACCCTGGTCGGCTTCAGATTATATTGCTGTTCCCAATGGTAATCCGGCCTTTCCAAATTCGGCCTATTATTACGTAGACGATGTTTATTTAGGAGACAACTGTAATATCCCAAGCAATATTTTAGGTACAGATATTAGCATATGTGCCGATACAACCACCATTACCAGATTGAATGCAGGAACACCCAACGCGCTTTCTTATTTGTGGAATGATGGCAGTACGCAGTCTTTCCTCGACATCCATAAGTCGGGAACGTATTGGGTGAAAATAACCTCGGGTATGTGCATACGGTATGATACCATTCTGGTTGAATACAAACCCATCCCAAAAGTAGATTTAGGACCGGATACAACTTTGTGTACGGGCATCACGCTTACACTCGGGAAAAATATCGGCAGTGTGTTTTATGCATGGGATGATAATAATGTAATAGGACCCTTTAGAGCGGTAACCCAGCCCGGAACATACTGGCTGCTCACCATCAGCAATGGATGCCGGTCACTTGATTCCATCATTGTTTCCTATGCCGTGAAGCCTCCGGTTGATCTTGGCATAGACCGTATTCTCTGTAATCATCAATCACTTACACTCTCTTCAAGTTTCCCCGACTCCACTTACAAATGGAACACAGGAAATACAACTGCTACTATCACTACTGATACTCCCGGAACTTTTTGGCTGGAAGTAAACAATAAAGGTTGCAGAAACAGGGACAGTGTTTGGGTGCAAAAAACCAAACTCATAAATTTTTCAATCGGTTCTGATTCGCTTATTTGCAAAGGCCATCCCATACGGTTGTTTGTAGACAGTGTATTTGCAACAAGTTATCTCTGGGTAAACGGAGCAACCTCTTCAAGTATAATAACTGACACGGCAGGTATTTTTTGGGTAGATGTTACCTTAGGAAATTGTATTCAGCGTGATAGTGTAACCATTACCGCCAAAAATGGTCCTACTTTAAATCTCGCTACAGATTTATATACCTGTAGCAGTCATGGATTATTCGTGGATGCACGCAATCCGGGTGCTACTTACCTCTGGAGTAATGGTTCCAATGCGCAAGTGGTTTTACTCTCCGTTCCGGATGTATACTGGGTAAGTGTTACCCAAAACGGATGCAGTGTATACGATACCTTTAATCTTCTTCAACAAACTCCACCTGTGTTTGATTTAGGTCCAGACCCTTTTGTGTGCAATGATAGTTTTCCGCTTCTCAATGCTTATGTAGGAGGAGCTACCTACAAATGGCACAATGGTTCAACGTTGGCTACTTTCCTTACAACAGGTACGGGAAAATATAAAGTAGAAGTAACAAAAGGAGCTTGCACAGTAGCTGACTCTGTTCAGGTATTTATGTTCCCAAAACCAACTTTTTCGCTGGGTTTTGATAAAGATGCTTGTTTGTTGTCTCCTCTTATATTAAAAGCACCAACAGCCGATAGTTATCTGTGGCAAGATGGCTCTTCTGTCGACTCTCTTCTCGTAACACAAGCAGGAACTTATTGGGTTAAAATTAAACGAAGCGTGTGTACCGCAATTGATACGATTGTCATTCGACAACTGCCTATACCTATAGTAAACATTGGTTCCGACAAACGGATTTGCAAAGAAACGGCATTCACATTAACTGCTCAAAATGATGGTGCAGTATATAGCTGGAGCAATGATTCTACCTCACAAGATATTATGGTACACGCTCCGGGAATCTTTTGGGTAACTGTTACCAACAATGACCTTTGCGCAGTTACTGATTCTATTATTCTTGATACGTTTATCTCTCCTGTTATTGATTTAGGTAAAGATACTTTTACCTGCAGAGACCGTTATTTCCTGTTGAATGCCGGTCCCGGATTTAGCGATTACCAATGGAGTACCGGAAGTAAAGCATCCTTTATTCAAACCAAAGAAAGTGGCCATTACTTTGTGACAGTTACCGACATAAATACTTGCATAGCTATTGATAGTATTCAATTAGATGTAAAGGAAAATCCTACACTCAAAATGGTTCATCTGATGAAAATTTGTGACCCCGATACCTTATTGTACCCCGGAGACTTTAAAAATTATTTGTGGCAGGATGCTAGTACAGATACCGCATTCCGAGCCAAAAAATATGGCATATATACTGTAATTGTTACCGATAGTAATTTGTGCAGCAATATTGATTCAACTGAAATTACCAACAGATGTCCGGGTATGCTTTATGTGCCGAATGCATTTACTCCTGATAACGATTTCACCAACGAAATCTTTATTCCATCTTACCGAAATATTAAATCGGCCATTTTTAAAATTTACGACCGGTGGGGACAATTATTATTTGAAACAACCGACATGAAAGCAGGTTGGAACGGAATGGCAAACGGAGCTGTATTGAATGTTGACGTATACATATACATGGTTACATATACCGGCATGGATGATGAAACCCATACACGAAGTGGAAATGTTACTTTGTTGAAATAATCTTCTAAAAAGATCACTTGTCCTCCTCTCTCATAATAGAAAATTAACCCACAAATGAGGAAGAATTTCTACATCATGATTTTAATGGAGTAGGAATAAACCTTGATATCTCTGTAACTACGGAGTGGGTTTAAAATTGTAGGAGTGCTGTCACACTCTAAACTATTTTACAATGAAAAAAACAATTCTTACACTTTCAGTATTTTGTGCAATGCTGTTTGCTAATCTCCAATCACAAGCGGGAGATATTACAATTCAATCATCTATTGTTATTGCTGTTCCTGCAACCATATCCAACGAATGGTCGAGAGCGGACAATGGAGCATGGGCAGGTGATATGAACGAAAAAAGTTACTGGTACAAGCTTGATAAAGATAAAAAGCTTTGGTGGAGCTTGAATAAAGGTAAAGACTGGGCTCATGTGCAAAATCAAATGTGGGCTGATAAAGATGGACACTGGTTGAAAATAGTTAACAAGAACCTTGTATGGAGTACCGATATGGGAAAAACTTGGTCAACAGTTCCCGATTGGACATGGCAGGGATCTGATGGAAAATGGTACAAATTTGATAAAGACTGGAGCGTTTGGGTTAAGTAATCCTAACTATTTTCACTCCATTTACAAAGCCACCTACTTTAAAAAGCAGGTGGCTTTTTTATATAATCATATAATGTATTTTCCGACATGTCGAAACTTAATACTGTTCCGGTAATTGGTTCGGATCTTTAAATTTTTTTATAATGTTTATTAAAATTTACGCCCGAAACAAGATGAATGGGGTAATTACGATGTGAAATAACAAATAATCGATAAGATTGGAAGAGTGAGAAAATCGTGCAATTATTCAACCCGATGTGTATATTTACAACATTACTTGAAGTCGGTTTAACAATCTGAAACATAAGTGGTACTGAACAATACTTAAAGAATGGTTAAAAATTTACTTTTTGCTTTCACATTATTATATGCTCTTACTGGATGCTCTCAGAAACGAACACATGTCCAAAGCGATGATGTTGTTTTAATACTGGCTCCAAAAGACTTTGCGCACCAACTTACCACAAACAAAGGTGTTTTGTTGGATGTGCGCACACCGGGCGAATGGACAAAAGGGCAACTCAAAGATGCCCGTCATCTGGATATTTTCAGCGATAATTTTGAATCCGAAATCAATAAGTTGGATACCAATATTACTGTTTATGTATATTGTGCTTCAGGTGGAAGAAGCCAGGAAGCTGCAGAAAGAATGCATAAAAAGGGATTTCAAAAAGTAGTTGACATGGATGGCGGATTTATGAGATGGAAAGAAGAAGGTTTACCATACACTAACAATGATCAAAAGCTTTAAAATATTATTTTTTATTGGCTTTATTGGGGGATTACTTCTACCCAAGTATATCTATGCACAAGCAAATCTAGTCCTAAATGGTGATTTCGAAG
>JAZKGH010000049.1:0-14175 GCA_040386055.1 Bacteroidota bacterium | reverse complement strand
AGTGCCTGATGGCGATGAACGAGATAAAGATATTGCCAACGGTATTCGGTATGCAGTTGACAATGGCGCTAAAATTATCAATATGAGTTTTGGAAAGAGCTATTCTCCATACAAAAGTGCAGTAGATGAAGCCGTTAAATATGCCGTAAGTAAAGATGTTTTGATTGTACACGCGGCAGGAAATGATGGAAGAAATACGGATACAACCAATAATTTCCCGAGAGATTCATACAGCAATAATACAGGGGTAGCATCTTCATGGCTTGAGGTAGGTGCTTCGAGCTGGCATAGAGGCAAAGAAATTACCGCGAACTTTTCTAACTATGGTGTTCAGAATGTAGATGTATTTGCTCCGGGAGTAGATATCTATTCAACCATTCCTGATTCAAAATATGCAAGCTTTAACGGAACCAGCATGGCGGCTCCTGTTACGGCAGGTGTTGCTGCATTGATTCGATCATACTACCCAACTTTGACAGCTAATCAGGTAAAAGAGATTCTGATGCAATCGGCTATTAAGGTAAAAGGTAAAGTATTGTTGCCGGGTAGTGATAAACGCAAAATAAAGATGACTGAACTTTGCCAGAGTGGTGCTATCATTAACGCCTATGCTGCTGTTCAGATGGCTGAAAAAATGGTTGCAACCAAATAGTATAGATTATTTTCTAAAAGAAAAGGTTGGCTTATGATTAAGCTGACCTTTTTTATTTCTTTTTAAATACTTTAACGAGTATGAATGTAATAAGCATGGATACAACAGCTCCGAAAAGTCCAAGTCCCATGTCCTTTTGAGCATCCCAAACATCTCCCTGAGTCCCTAAATAAGCTGTACCTTCAGAAGGAAAAAAGACCGCAGCAACCAACCATTCGATAACTTCATAAATGCCACCAAAGCTCATGGTTATTTCAACAGGCAGAACAAAACACACCCAAACAGGCCATTGAAACCAGTTGCTGAAGTAATCCCTCATGGGATAAGCCAACAACAGACCAAAACCGAAGTGAACAATGCGATCGTATTGGTTACGTTCTTGCCCCAGAACATCCTTCAACCAATAGCCCAAAGGGTTTTCTGCATAGGTATACTCTGATCCATAAATATGTAAGAGCATGAAAATAAAAATGAGAATATAACTCAAATCACTGAACACAAACTTTCGATATGAATAGGTTAACCCTACTAAAAAAAGAACGGTAAGCGTATTCTCTGTACACCAGTTGGCAAGATCTGTGGTATTAACGAAAGTAATAACCCAACAAACTAAAAAAATGATGCACAACAACTGTAAGATCCTGTTTTGGGTAAATGGCGTTCGTTGTTCGGACGATGCTGTAGTGTAATTCATAGCCTGATGATTTTTCACCAAAATAGGTAAACTTTTCAAAATGAACTATTATGCTCCAAGGTAACCATCTAAGCAATTTCTCAATTTACATGCTCACTAATATTATTTACCCCATTTGAACGTTTGATTCGGATACGGGTATAATGCACAAATAAACTATTATGAAACCTCTTCTTCTCTCCTTTTGCCTGCTCATATTGACAGTTACAGCCTTTGCTCAACAACCTGAGCATATATATGGATTTGCCATCGAAAAGAAACCCATAGACTGGTATAAACAACAGTTGAGTTTATGGAAAGCCGAACTTGATAAAAATCCCGGAAATAGTTACGCATGGTATAACTATTACAGGGGAAACCGCAATATTCTTCGTCTGGATACTACAGATAAACGCCCTCATCACATTAAAGGAAAGGTTTTGATTGATATTCTGGATGAGATGGAAAAAGCCGTTCCCCAATCGTTTGAATACAACTTATGTAAATGGATGAACGGAGGAAATGATTTTGAACATTACCTTCCATACCTGAAAAAGGCAATCCAACTTGGGCCCGATAGAATGGAGTTGATTAGCGATAGGATTATCCTGGCAGAGATGGAAAGAGACATAGCCCAAAGAGACATATATTCAATGAAGTGGTATGAATCACCCATGTCGTCACCCGGATTATTGTATTACAATCATAATGTACTTACGGGACTCAAACCTAACGCCATCCTGTTAACGCAGGGAGATAATGATACTTACCCTGTGTGGATCCTGCAGTCGCTGGGCATCCGAAAAGATGTAACAGTGATCAATACTTCTTTATTAAATATAGATACCTACCGCGAAAAACTGTTTAAAGAACTGGGGATTGCAAAATGGCCTGTAGTCAGTCCGAATGCAATGAAAGATACTACAGCTGCCTCTAACAAGAAATACCATAATGAATTGGTAAAACATCTTTCAGCAAACAGTAAAAAATATCCGGTATATCTTGCCCTAACCTGTGACGAAAAACTATCTAAACCCATCGCAGATCAATTGTACCTGACAGGGCTTGCTTATGAATTCAGCACATCCACCATTGATAATATTGCCTTACTGAAGAAAAACTTTGAAAAGGTATATGCTTTGGATTATTTAGATAAACCCTTTTACCATGACATATCTGCATATTGGTCGAGACATTGCAATAATAACTACATCGTTCCAATGATAAAACTATATGATCATTATAAAGCTTCGGGAGATGAAATGCATATGGAATGGATGCGAAAGAAAATTCTGAACATAGTGAAGGGAACACCTGAGGAACAAACTACCTTAACCTATTTGAACAACTAGGGTGAAGTTATTCCACAGGTCATATAAACATCATACGGATGAGCAGCTGATGAGGCTGCTTTCCGCGCACATGGATGGAAAAGTAATAGAAGAACTGCATCAACGGTACGCTTCTAAGCTTACATCCTTTAGTGCAAGGATGTTGATGAACAGAACCGTTGCAGAGGACCTGGTACAGGAAGTATTTATCAAGATCATTGAAAAACCGAATGCTTTTGATACTGCTCAAAAATTCTCAACATGGATATTTACGATTGCACACAACCTGTGTTTGAATGCCATCCGTAATGAACAGAACAGGGACCGTTTGCTGAATGAACATTATGAAGTGCAGGAACAATTCATTCAACATTCAACCATAGATGTTAAACTCATTAAGGAAAAGATGAATATGATCTTTAAAGAACTCTCCGAAAAAGAAAAGGCCGTTTTCATCTTCCGGTTTGAACATGAATTAAACCTCAAAGAAATTGCCTCCATTCTGAGTATACCTGAAGGCAGTGTTAAATCCTGTTTGTTCTATATGCTCAAAAAACTATCCGATCAATTATCACCTTTAACGAATACTCCCTGATTATGGAAAATATACCTGACCAATTGTTTGACCTTTTGGAACAAAAGGAATTTCACGAATTAAATGCTGAAGAACAGGCTGGCGTTTTAGCTTGCATGGATAAGCAAACGTATACTTCCATGCGGAATGCATCTGTTTTGTCGCACAACTTTTTTGAGGGTGAGAAACCGATTGACGTGAATCCAGCTCAACTACAGCAGTTACTCAAAAAAGTTGAAACAAAACACTTAACGGAACAACCTGCTATTGTATGGAACAAACCTGTTGCCTTATGGAAAGTGGCTGCATTGTTTCTATTACTCGGTGGCGGTTCGCTGATATTCATTCTTGCCAACCAGAATCAGGTAATACGTACATCGTACATTACACAGCTTGATACCGTATTTGTTGAAAAGGAAGTGCCGGCAGAAAAAATACACGACACCGTGTATATTGGATACGAGCGTAAGCAACAAAAACAACATACGCATCGTGCAGAAAGATTGCCAACAGAGCACTATCTTACACCAGCACAGGATGCAAACATTCCAACTATGAGTGATGTAAACATTGTTCGCATCAAGGAAAAGGATGAACCGATTAACAACAAAAAAGGAAATAGCATTAAGGATGATTCACTTATCAATGCCTTTGGATTTGTAACCCTGTAATAAAACAAAAATGGAATACCCATTCCAGGTATTCCATTCTTTTGTGACCCCGGTGGGACTCGAACCCACGGCCCGATGATTAAGAGTCAGCTGCTCTACCAACTGAGCTACGGAGTCATTTATAAAACAAAAGACTGCCCCATTAGAGCAGTCTTTCACCTTAATTGTCTTGTATTACTTCACACTCGCTCTGATGATGTTCAATGCTCCACCAGCTCTGAACCACTCTATTTGTTGCTCGTTGTAGGTATGGTTTACACTGATCTCTTCCTTACTTCCGTTATCGTGGTGCAATACCAATGTTAAAGGTTGGTTTGGAGCGAAGGATGTTAATCCGATAATATCAAACGAATCGTCTTCTTTAATTTTCTCGTAATCATTTTTATCGTTGAAAGTTAAAGCCAACATTCCTTGCTTTTTCAAATTCGTTTCATGAATACGGGCAAATGATTTTACCAATACCGCACGTACACCTAAGTGACGAGGCTCCATTGCAGCGTGCTCACGTGATGATCCTTCGCCATAATTCTCATCTCCTACTACCAAACTTCCAATAGTATGTGCTTTGTATGCACGCTGTACTTTCGGTACTGATTCGTAAATGTTCGTTAATTGATTCTTTACGTTATCAGTTTTTTCATTGAAGAAATTAACCGCACCGATTAACATATTGTTGGAGATATTATCAAGGTGACCACGGTATTTCAACCATGGACCTGCCATTGAGATATGATCGGTAGTACATTTTCCTTTTGCTTTGATGAGGAGTTTTAATCCTGTCAGATCAGTGCCTTCCCATGCAGCAAACGGATCCAATAATTGCAAACGATCAGATGTTGGAGATACCGCAACCTGCACCGAACTACCATCAGCAGCCGGAGCTATAAATCCTGCATCTTCTACAGCAAATCCTCTGTTTGGTAACTCGTCACCATGCGGTGGATCTAATTTTACCGCTTCACCTTTGTTGTTGATCAACGTATCCGTGATGGGGTTGAAGGAAAGATCGCCCGCAATAGCAATGGCAGCAACCAGTTCCGGTGATGCTACAAATGCATACGTATTCGGATTTCCATCCGCACGTTTGGCGAAGTTTCTGTTGAATGAATGAACAATTGTATTTTTCTCTGCTTTCTCCGACCCTACACGATCCCACATACCGATACATGGTCCGCATGCGTTGGTAAAAATAGTAGCATTTAAATCGGTAAAGGTTTTAAGCAAACCATCACGATCGGCAGTATAACGCACCTGCTCCGAACCCGGGTTGATCCCGAATTCTGCTTTGGTTACCAAACCTTTGTCGACAGCTTGTTTAGCAATAGATGCGGCACGACTCAAATCTTCGTATGAAGAGTTGGTACAGGATCCGATCAATCCCCACTCTACTTTTACCGGCCAGTTATTTTTAGCTGCTTCCTCTTTCATTTTAGAAATAGGAGTAGCCAGATCCGGAGTGAACGGTCCGTTTAAGTATGGTTCCATTTCGCTCAGGTTGATTTCAATTATTTGATCGAAATAGGCTTCAGGATTAGCGTATACTTCAGGGTCACCTGTTAAGTGATGTTTCACAGCATTTGCAGCATCAGCCACATCTGCACGGCCTGTCGCGCGTAAATAGCGCTCCATGCTTTCATCGTATCCGAATGTTGATGTTGTAGCTCCAATCTCAGCACCCATATTACAAATAGTACCTTTACCGGTACAACTCATTGAAGTAGCACCATCACCAAAATATTCAACGATAGCACCGGTTCCACCTTTTACAGTAAGAATACCCGCAACTTTCAGAATCACATCTTTAGGAGAAACCCAACCGTTTAATCTGCCGGTTAATTTCACACCAATCAGTTTAGGGAATTTAAGTTCCCAAGGTAAACCGGCCATTACATCACATGCATCTGCTCCACCCACTCCGATAGCTACCATTCCCAATCCACCGGCATTTACGGTGTGTGAATCCGTTCCGATCATCATTCCACCCGGGAATGCATAATTCTCTAAAACCACCTGGTGAATAATACCGGCACCCGGTTTCCAGAATCCGATACCATATTTATTTGAAACAGAAGCAAGAAAATCATAAACCTCTTTGCTTTCTGTATTCGCTACTTGTAAATCTGTTTTAGCTCCAACTTTAGCTGTGATCAAGTGATCACAATGAACAGTTGAAGGAACCGCCACCTTAGGCCTGCCTGCCTGCATAAACTGCAACAATGCCATTTGAGCTGTTGCATCCTGCATGGCTACACGATCCGGACCGAAATCTACATAATCCTTACCACGGGCGTATGCTCTTGTTGCAGCACCTTCAGTTAAGTGGCTATACAATATTTTTTCGGTAAGGGTTAAAGGTTTGTTGGTTACTTTTCTGGCTGCTTCAATACGGTCTCCCATGCGGGCGTATACAGCTTTGATCATGTCTAAATCAAATGTCATATATATGAAATGTTAAATTCGAAGGTTGATCACGAGATTCTAAAGAGTGAATTCAGTGATAAAAGCGTGCAATATTACAGAAATATTTACTGTGTACCGAATGAAAAGGAAGATTTATTCGGGAAGGATGCCGGATACCGGATGCCTGATACAAGGTCGAATGATAGTTGATGCTAGATACCGGATACCGGATGTGAGGTCGGGCGTGAAGATACCGGATGCCAGTGAGTTGTCAGGAGTGAGATGTCACTATCTGGTATCTGGCATCCCGCATCCGGTATCTGGCATCTCGTATCCGGAATCCCGTATCTTCGCACTCTATGCAACTTAGTTACAAAGCGCGATTTGAAAACGGGACGTCTCCCAAACCTTTCACTGCTAACATCAGCTTTACGGAATCAGGTATACTGATAAACTACACAAACGAGGAAGGTCATTTTAAACAAGAGCAATGGCCTAAAGCATCCCTTATTGAAAAAGAATTTTCATCATCCATTATCACATTGAGAAATGGAACAGGAGTTTCTTATAAACAATTGGAGATAACAGACCGGCAAGCTCTTTCAGAGTATCGTTTGTTATTTAAACCCAACAAACGTAAACACCCTACATCCGGTCGGTCGGGCCGATTAATAGTATTGGTTATAGGAGGATTTTTATTAGCCTTGGTTTTGTCTTATTTCTATTTGTTGCCATTTGCTGCTGATAAGATTGCACAAGGGTTTCCAAAAAAGCTTGAAATAGCAATGGGAGATCAATTGTATGCCTCCATTCTGGAACAGTCTATAATTGATTCTGCTAAAACAGAAGCCATCAACCTCTTTTTCGGTCAACTGCATATTGAAAGTGACTACCCTGTTCGCATTACTGTGGTGAAAGATACTATTGTGAATGCATTTGCTGTCCCGGGGGGTGGAATCATAGTGTATGATGCTATCCTGAAAGAAATGAAACACCCTGAAGCATTGGCAGCATTGCTGGCGCATGAATACTCACATGTGGAACTCAAACATGCTACCCGCAATGTGTTCAGGAACCTTGCCGGATATGTATTCATTTCAATTGTATTCAGTGATGCAAATAGCATTGCAACTATTGTATTAAATAAAGCCGAAAACCTTCGCACACTTAAATACTCAAGGGATTTAGAACAAGAAGCTGACGCTAACGGATTGGAAATATTAAAACGCAATCATCTTTCAGCTTCAGGCATGACCCGATTGTTCGAGCAGCTTAAAAAACATGAAACGACACCCCTGCATGAAGCATTGAATACCCACCCGGAACTGAATGCACGCATGGATTATGCAAACGCTTTTGCCAAAGAAAACCCATATGCTGCAGAGCAAAACGACAGCTTGAATTTCTACTTCCTGCAACTCAAAACGGAAACAACATGGTAGATGAAACTTTATTGCCAGATGCGATTCAATCCCTCCAAAAATATGTTGAAATTGAATCTTCCCCTTCATACGAAGCATTGCTGGAGGCTTTAACTTCTGTAATAACCTATTTGTTATTACATGATATGGAAAAGCTTCTAAATATTTTATACCGCATTGATGTAAATGAACCCAAAGTGAAAGCCGCATTTGCGCAGAATGACCCGAAGCTGATTGCGCCTACTATAGCTCGCTTGATACTTGAGCGGGAGCTACAGAAAGCGGAATCACGGAGGAAGTACCGGTGATGTAGTTATTTGTTATTGAGTTATTAGGTTATTAGAAAGAAGATGATTGGTTGATATGTTGGTAAGGTTATTCAACCAAGTCACTTCGAGTAAGCATTGGGAAGGCATGTGCAAGGAGCTGTATCGAGAAGCATCGTGAGCAGACTGCTTAAATTGAAATTGTTCTCGATACGCGCAATACACCACCCACGCCCGCTACTCGAACTGACTGCTACCAATCACCTATCAACTCTGTTAACATTTACTGGCAATCAATCGCTTAAGCAACTGGTTACCAACACCTATCAACTCTATTAACCAATCACCTCATCAACTTTCCTATAAAATTTAACACGTATTCGTTTTGCCCCTGCCCTGTAATATCCTATCTTCGCGGACTATATCACTTCATAATCACGCATGGCTATTTTAATATTCTTTGTTCTTCATTGGTATCTCTCTCTCTTCGGACAAACATTTTTCTTACACCGTTATTCGGCTCATAAAATGTTTACCCTTACCAAAGGCTGGGAAAAATTCTGGTATATCTTCTCTTGGGTTACGCAAGGTTCTTCCTACTTAAATGCACGTGCATATGCTGTGTTACACCGCATGCACCATGCCTACAGCGATACCGAAAAGGATCCACATTCACCTGTATTTTTTAAAGAGGTATTTACCATGATGATGTATACCCGCAAAGTATACAATGGTGTATTGCACGGAACCATGGAAGTGGAAGAAAAATTTGACCGCAACTTCCCGGTATATGCAAACATTGACCGCATTGCTGATGCATGGCCTACCCGTATTGCCTTTGGGTTAGGGTATATTGCTTTTTACGTAACCTTTGCTACCCAATGGTGGATGTATTTGTTATTACCGGTACACTTTTTAATGGGGCCTGTTCATGGGGCTATTGTGAATTGGGCCGGACACAAATACGGATACAGCAATTTTGATGAAGGAGACCATTCGAAAAACACATTGATATTCGACTTTTTGATGTTGGGAGAGTTGTTCCAGAACAATCACCATCACGCAGGTTCCAATCCAAATTTTGCTGCCAAGTGGTGGGAAATTGATCCTGTATATCCTGTTATGATCTTGTTTGATAAGATCGGCATCATCAAACTATCCCGCGCAAAAGTCTAAACATTAGCATTCGTTTAATAAAAAACATTCCCGTTTAACCGCAGCGAACGCAACGATATGCGCAGCGAACGCTGTGTTTCACTCACTGTGACCGCTGCGTTAAAAATAATGCTGACTACAGCAGACAACCACCATTTAACACTCATGACTCACATTGCGAACGTTGCGTTCCTCCCGCTGCGCCCTTTGCGGTTAAAACAAATGCTCACCACTAACGCATAGTCAATTAAAAAATAATTATTGCCGAAAACACTAATTTGCAGGCCGAATGAACCATTACCTCAAAACCGATTTAGATGACACCATTTGTGCCCTGGCAACTGCAGGAGGCATTGGTGCTATTGGAGTAATACGCATCAGCGGGAGCAATACATTTCCTCTGGTTAACAGCATTTTTAAAGGAAAAAACTTAGAGCAGGCCGATTCGCATACGCTTCATTTTGGTAAGATCATGCAGGGTGAGGTGGTATTGGATGAAGTGCTGGCTTCCGTTTTTAAAAACCCTAAATCCTATACCGGTGAAGATACCATTGAGCTGAGCTGCCATGGTTCACCGTATATCCTGCAAAAAATATTAGAACTGCTGGTGCAGAAAGGTGCACGTTTGGCCAAACCCGGAGAATTTACCCTGCGTGCCTTCCTCAATAAAAAACTGGACCTCTCACAAGCCGAAGCAGTAGCCGATCTTATTGCTGCCGATAGCGCTGCATCGCATCAAACCGCTATGCAACAAATGCGCGGAGGGTATTCACAACAGATCCAGACCTTGCGCGAAAAACTCATCAACTTTGCTTCCCTCATTGAGCTGGAACTCGATTTTGCCGAAGAAGATGTAGAGTTTGCCAGCAAAAGTGAGTTGTACAACCTGGTAAAGAACATTCACACGCTGTTGCAGTCGTTGCTGGAATCGTTTCAATATGGTAATGTGTTGAAGAATGGTGTACCCACTGTAATAGCGGGCCGTCCCAATGCCGGTAAATCAACCCTGCTTAATGCGCTGTTAAAAGAAGAAAGAGCCATTGTAAGCAATATTGCAGGCACCACACGCGATACCATTGAAGAATCCTTTGTGGTAGATGGTGTAACCTTCAGGCTGATTGATACGGCAGGCATCCGCCACTCGGAAGATACGATTGAAAGCATAGGTATAGAACGCACCTTTGATGCCATTGATAAAGCATCCCTTGTTTTGTACGTATTTGATGCCAGCACCACCACCCCCGAACAACTGGAAACAGAACTCTCCCAAATCCCGGCAGGTAACCGCATCATCATCCCCATAGGCAACAAAGTAGACCTCATTCCCAATAACTCAATAACTAATAACCTAATAACCAACACCCCAATAACCTACATCTCCTCTCTCAACAAACATGGAATCGATGAGTTGATAGAACGACTCAGACAATTCATCCAAACCAACAAGAGCGGAAATGACATTGTGGTGAGCAATATCCGCCATTACGAAGCGCTGCAACAGGCATCTAACGCATTGGAGCAGGTATTACAGGCTATTGAGATGCAAATGAGCGGTGAGTTGCTTTCACTGGATATTCGTAAAGCTATTTTTCATTTGGGTGAGATCACCGGTGAAATTACTACTGAGGATTTGTTGGGGAATATTTTTAGTAAATTTTGTATCGGGAAGTGATCATTTATTATATTTTGATACTTCAACAAAAACAACCTCATTTAGTAAATAACCTATGTCTAACAAAACTTTTGATGCCCTAATAGAGGAGCAGATTGATGCATTTAAAGATGGATTTGTAAGGAAATCTAGGGAACTATTCAGTAATATAGAGAGTAAAGAACTAATTCATCCGGGTGAATTTGGTTCATATCGAGAACAAATTGCAAAAGACTACATTAAATTTTTTGTTCCTCAACGGTTGGACATTCACAGCGGTTTCATAATAACTTCACAAGACAGAACAAGTACTCAATGTGATATAGTAATTTATGATAGCAAAGTAACTCCACTAATTCAGTCTAAAGAACGTCACCGATTCTTTCCCGTTGAAACAGTTGTTGGTATTGGTGAAGTAAAATCTGTATTAAGTAAAACAGATTTTTTTAATGCATTGTCTAAACTATCTAAGACTAAATCCTTGAGAAGTGATATTCAAACCCCGAGTATTCTGTTTAGCAATACACCTGATATTCCTCTCGATATAGCGCAAAATCCATATACAAGTATGGTAAGTTTTATTATCTGCCAGAAGTTGGATTTTAATTTATCACAAATAACATCTGAAATAACCTCTTATTATGAATTGAATAATATTGCGAAACACGATAGACATAACTTTATCTTAAGCATTGAAGATGGAATAATATTGTATGAATTATCAGAAATAGCTAATCCCATTCTATTTAACTATCCTGTTTTTGTTGGAAAACCTTTAATTAATAAATTCATCCCAATACACCCTAACAAACATTATCATCACATTAAAACCTTTTCCATGTCCTTATTTGATACATTATCTTCTGCGACAATATTTTATCCTGCAATGGTTTTCTATATGAGTGGATACACTCCCATAGATCACCTTTAAAATATATGAAATGGAGTTATTAGACAAAATACTTTCATATGGCAATAACTCAAGAAACACTCGTGAAATTGTATAAAATTATTCAATAATATGAACGAATTATTCAACTCTTACAAACAGTTTATTAAAGACAGATTTTCTACTCCATTTTTCGCCAACTTTATTTTTGCTTGGTGTGTCTGTAATTGGAAAGCATTATATCTGACCATCTTTATTGACCAAACTGCAATTGCACCAAAAACAAAAATAGACTTTATTACTGACCTCTATCAAAATGAAGACATTTCACTTTTATGGAAACCCTTATTTACAGCAATTGCTTTTACACTTTTCTTCCCCTTATTAAATGTACTCGTATTCTTATACAGAGAACTTCTTAGAAAATTCAGAAGAAAATTAGGAATGAACATAAACAAAAACACGAGTATTCTTGCTACCGAATATTGGGAGTTAGATAGTCAATTAAAAATCGTTGAAGGCCGATACAATGAATCAATTAATAAGTATAGAGAACTTCAAAATACAAATAGAGCGTTAAATGATGAAAAAGAAGCGTTGAACAATCGCTTAGTGAAGAAAGAAGGTGATCTTGAGAGTACACAAAAGGCCCTTGACCAAATGCAGTTTTCATTAGATTCTATTAATGAAAAATATTCTCTTTCTACCTTTGATAACAAAAAGTATAAGATGAGGCTCATTACAAACCATACAGGTTCATCTCATCAGGAAATTGATGACGCCATTCTTTCAATTAACAACGGTATTGTTGCAATAAACGATGTAATTAAAGGTAAGGTAGATTTCGCCAAAGTTGATAATGCAAATATTATCTTTAGAGTTGCAAAACCTCATGGAATAGAACGAATACCGGTTGAGGATTTCCTCCTATTTGATCTTACCTTCTACAATTCCACAAAAATGTTCAATGGTTATATGTTTGATTCAGATAATAGACAGTTAAGATCTTGCGTTTTGGAGCTGATAAGTTACTAAAGAATATCAACAACTCAATATCATCTCATTTTGCCAAATGAGCATCTTTACAAATAAACATAAGATTGAGGAGGTACAACATTAAAGTCATCTCTTATTGATAAAGGTTTTCTATATTTTTTAACTGTTTTTATTTTTATCGCATGAGCAATTTCTCTATCAGCGAAATATTGATAAAAAAAGTCTTCTGTTATTCCTGAATATCTTTTAGTCATTTTCCATATTGCTTCTGGGTCGAAACTAAAAATATCGTCTATTTCAAATTCTCCTATTACTTGTTGAACAGGAGATGAGGCATATACAACGACTGTTTTGATGTTAGGATTTTTGAATATGACTTTACGAAACTCAAATCTCTTTGTTCCATCAAAGATTTTGAAGGCATATTCTGGTTTTATAGATAATAGAACTCTCATATGTTGAATGAATATTTTGCTATGTTAATAAAATCTTGTTTGGAAATTTTCCGGAAACCTCTCGGCATATTATGAATGTCGGGAATTACGCCATTTTCATTTAGCCATTTTAAATTAGGTCTTTTAGGGTAGGAGAAAGCATAAAGAAAATTAACAATAAATGGCCTTCTAATGAGATGGGCCGGCCTATTGTTTGGATTATGATTCCAATGTTTCTTTAGTTCCTCATCTGAAAAGACGCTCCGCTTTCGGCATAAAGATAAAAACGTTGCTTCATCTTTAATATCCGTAATTACAGATTCCACAATACCAACTGTTGTTGCAACTCCAGTATGAATTGCATTTCCAAAATCCCCGGTTCTGTAAAATATGATTCTGTCTCCACATTTTAGATTTCGCTCAATGGAGCGTGATATGTAAACTTTACTTAAAGCATTTCTATGCGGTTCATTCTCCACATAGTCCTTTGGGGATTCGGTTCTTAAATAAGAATCAGGTAAAAGTTCAGTATGATATACTTGGTGAATGGGAACAATATACACATCACTTTCTTTTGAAATAAATGGATAAGTTAATTTGGGATATTCAATATTTACAGGAGTCTTTCTGTTAAAATCTTTAATATATACTCTTTCATCACCATTCTTTGTGGATTTAACTCCATGATACTTGAATCCCCATTCCTCCAAGAGAGATATTAACCTTTCTTGTTCAGGTCTTTTATCAAATATTGTTACGTAGATTTCACTTACTTTTTGTTTAAAAGCATTGTCGAAGATTATCTTTAAGAAGCGTTCTCCAATTTTAAAGCCGTTGTGGTATACTTCAATTTTATAACTGCCAGGCATGAACTTCGTATTTTGTTTCCAGTCGAAACTTACAATTTGTTTTTGTCCCTGGGTATAATTGATTTGTACTTTTTGCGTATAGGATTTTTGCTCACCTTCCCTTGTTGTAAACATTCCGGAGCCTAAAGCTTCTACTGCAATCGGTGTTCCGTCTGGAGCTGCAATAGAAATAAATAGATCTTTAGAGCCGGAA
>JAZKGH010000048.1:0-7968 GCA_040386055.1 Bacteroidota bacterium | reverse complement strand
ATCATTAATTAGCGAAAATTTATGGGACGAGGCTCAGGTATTTCAAACATCAACCACAATGGGAAAAGGTGTTGTGACTCCCACTATTTCAGGTGACATTAAGGGACAGTATAAGATTGATAACAGTGTTTTAACGATTTATAGAAACGCATGATATTTTTACTCTTCAGCATTTTACTATCCGTACTTACGGTTTGCTTTTTCAAACTTTTCGAACGGTATCAGGTTCATACGTTTCAGGCTATTCTTGTAAATTATATTACCTGCATTATTGTAGGCAATATCATTTCACCCAAAGCCATTATTCTTCAACCCTTTTGGAATGAACCATGGTTTTTATTTGCTTTGGTGTTAGGGTTTGTATTTATTTCTGTGTTTTACAGTATTGGTCTTACTACCCAAAAAATGGGTGTTTCAGTAAGCATGGTAGCAGCCAAATTATCTGTGGTGATTCCTGTAGGAGCTGCATTTTTGTTACACGGTGAAGGTTTGGGTATATTAAAGATTATTGGAGTTTTAGTTTCCCTGGTGGCTGTGTTTTTAATTAGCAACAAACAAGGAGAACAAAAAACTGCCAAAGGAAAAGGATTATGGCTATTACCATTGTATGTGTTTTTGGGAAGTGGAGTGATTGATGCTACGCTGAAGCACATGCAAAAACAGTTTATTCCTCCCGGAAATGCAGGAGATATGGTAAGTACCATTTTTCTGGTTGCTTTTCTTTTTGGCATGATTGTGTTGTTGTATAAAAGAGAAACGTTTCAGGTAAAGAGTATTCCATGGGGAATTGCCTTAGGCATACCCAATTTTTTCTGCATGTTTTTTCTTGTAAAAACACTGGAAAGGTTTGATGCAACCTTTATTTTTCCCATTAACAATATAGCCGTTGTAGTTTGTTCTACATTGGTATCGTTAGCATTTTTTAAAGAGAAAATGAGTGTCGCAAACTGGATCGGGTTTGCATTGGCCATTGTATCTATCCTTATTATTTCGTTTGCCTGATGTTGTTTTCAGATACATATAAAGTCCCTGCAACTATAGGAGAAGGTTTGTTTAAAGACAAGGGAAGCAAGTTTATGGCATTTGTATATCCTATTAAGAATGAGGAAGAGGTTAAGATGTACCTGCAACAACTCAAAAAAGAACATTTCTCGGCAGCACATCATTGTTATGGGTATGTATTGGGTTTCGACAAACAGATTCAAAAGTCGAATGATGACAGAGAACCTTCCAATACAGCTGGTAAGCCAATATTGAGGAGTATTCTGGCAAAAGATTTAACAAACACCCTGGTGGTAGTGGTTCGTTATTTTGGAGGCAAATTACTGGGTGTGCCGGGATTGATTCAGGCTTATGGAGAAGCGGCAGCCGATGCACTTAATTCTATTCCCATTGTCGAAAAAATAATTACTGAGAAACACGAACTTCGTTTTGATTACAGCCACGAGAATGAGGCCTTTAAAATCATCAAGCAGTTCAGTTTAAAAATATTGCAACACCATCATGCCGAAGAAATAACCATTATATTTGAGGTGAGAAAATCTCAAGCTGAAGCTGTGCTCCATGCCATTAAAGAGAAAAGGATATTTGAAACAACCTTTTTGGGAGAACAGTAATCTTTAATACAACAATTGTTACTATGAACAAACTCATTACAGCCCTGTTATTATTGCCGATGCTTACTGCCGGACAATCACCCCTTCCAGTTCAATCAGACATATTATACAATGTAATCAATATTACTGAAAACTCATCTGCGGTTGCCAGTTTTGATCCGGTATACATTCCGCTTAAAGGAGCAGAGTCAGTAGCTGAGGCAGTACATAACTATTACAAACAGCAGCATGAACAATTGCAACAAGCCGAAACTGATATTCAACTAATCCATACTAAACACACAGGCATGGGCTGGCATTTGTATTTTCAACAGGTATACAAAGGCATTGCCATTATGGGTGCAACCCTGAAGGTGAATATTAATGATGCCGGGACAACGCTATCCATATTTGATAAGTTAGCGTCCACAGAAAACTGGAATACACAGTTTGTTGCTAATACTTATTTTGGAAAAGGGATGTGGCTTGTGGTTGATAAACGACCTATCGCAGTGTATCAAAAGACACTGAACGGTAACAGGTTGATTACAGATATTGAAGGAAATGTTATTAGACAGAAGGATACCCGTTTGTATTTTACGAAGGATGATACACTTGTTGCGGCTAAGGTGTTCCGCCCCGATCCGTTAACTCCCATTAGCGTGATTGCAGGACTGAATGGAACATACAAACATTTTAATGATAGCGATTATGCATTGTTGAATGATCAACGAGTGGATGTGAGTTTGCCGGTTACCTTTAATGGTTCTGTTTTTCAGTTGAAAAATAAGTATGCCCGCATTTATGATACTTCTTTTAAGGCTCCCAATATTGCTCCCGCTACTTCTGCCACTCCGCAGTTTAATTTTACCCGTAAGCAGGATGGATTTAAAGAAGTGATGGCATTGTACCATGTTACAAATACACAGGAATACCTGCATTCCCTGGGTATTGATGAGGTGAAATATCAACTTAAAATGGATGCTCATTCATCCACAAGTGATCAGTCGTATTTTGAATACGAAGGAGATACTACGCTGAATTTTGGAACAGGAGGCGTACCGGATGCTGAGGATGCGGATGTAATTGTACATGAGTTTACCCATGCTGTTTCATTTAGTGTGAATCCCAATTTGAACATGAGTACAGAACGCAGAGCTATTGAAGAAGGAATGTGTGATGTGATGGCAGCAACCTATTCTAAAAAATATACAGCTTTTAATTGGAGAAGAATTTTCAACTGGGATGCTCCCAATCCATTTGCAACGGGTGTGACCCCTTTTTGGAATGGCAGGAATGCCAATTCAAACAAAACGTATGATGATCTGTCAAACGATGCCTATTTCAGTTCCGAAATATGGTCGAGCGCACTATTGGATATTGAAGAACAAATAGGCAGCGATAGCACCATCATATTAATGCTGGCATCATTAGCATCTTACACAGACAATACAACTATGTTACAGGCCGCACAATTGTTTATGCAAGCGGATAGTGTATTGCTGAACAAACATTTCGGATGGAAAATGGGTTCGGTATTCAATGCGCGTAAACTCGGGAATTTCCCAACGGGGTTAACGGATCAGGAGCAGTTGAATCAACAATTGATAGTACGAAACTCATTGGCTTTTGCATCGGGTGATGGGAATGCGGTGTTAACCATTCCGGTAAAGGCTGATATTGTTGTATATGATTTGCAAGGCAGAAAACTCTTTACTTTCGGAAACCAACAAGGAGAGTTAACCTTTCGCACAGAAGATTTTGTTTCAGGAATGTATATTGTGATTGTATCGACACCAACTGCTCAAAGTAGCTTGAAGTTGATGAAGTACTAAGGAATATTCATGTATTTGTGAACCTGTAAGCTTATTTCCCATTGCGGGTGAGCTTTCACATATTCGATAATCAAGGGAAGCATTTGAGTCGACTTATCCCACTCCGGCTGCAAAAATAATTTACACTCAGGAGTACACATTGCCGCATGTTGCTCTGCCCATTCAAAATCCGATTTGTTAAAAATAACAACCTTTAGTTCGTTGGCTTTCGCAACTACATCTGTTATTGGAGCTTTGAATTTTTTGGGTGATACGCAGATCCAGTCCCATGAACCGGAAAGGGGAGAAGAGCCTGAAGTTTCAATATTGGTTTGAATCCCTTTTGATTGCAATGCAGCAGTCAGTTCATCCAAATTGTGCAGCAAAGGTTCACCACCTGTAATCACAGCAAGTTTAGCTTTGGCATCTGTTACAAAGGATACAATTTGTTCAATGCCGTATTGTGGATGTTTCGAAGCATCCCAACTATCTTTCACATCACACCAAACGCAACCTACATCGCATCCACCCAAGCGAATGAAATATGCTGCTCGTCCCTGATAAAAACCTTCACCCTGAATGGTGTAGAAGTGTTCCATCACTGGGAGTAGTGATTGGTTGATTAATTGATTAGTTGATGGACTATTCATTACGAATGCTGGGCTTTACTTATATTAAGTTTTACAGCGTTTAAAGTGTTCAGTAATAGTCCAACTCTTGTCATGGGGCCTACACCTCCTGGAACAGGAGTAATCCAGCTTACTTTTTCTGACACCTCGTCAAATTTCACATCGCCTTTTAACCTGTATCCGCTTTTTGCGGTTGGGTCTTCAACTCTTGTGATTCCTACATCTACTACAACAGCTCCTTCTTTGATCATTGAAGCTGTAACATAGTTTGGAATACCCAATGCAGCAATAACGATATCGGCACTTTTAATTACGTTTTCAATGTCTATGGTTTTGCTGTGGCAAATGGTTACAGTACAGTTTTTTTGCAGCATCAATGCACTCATCGGTTTGCCCACAATATCGCTTCGTCCAATCACCACACAGTGTTTACCCGTAGTTTCAATCTGATAGTGTTCCAATAATTTGATAACACCCATTGGGGTTGCCGGTAAATAACAAGGCAATCCTTTAAACATGAGGCCTACATTCATCGGATGAAATCCATCAACATCTTTTCGCCAGTCAATGGTTTGGGTAACCTTATTGGTGTCGATATGTTTGGGTAATGGCAACTGAACGATTAATCCATCAATGTCGGCATTGTTGTTAATCTTTTGTACTTCATTTAATAAATCGGCCTCCGAAATGGAAGCATCAAAATGCAAAACGGTAGAGTCAAATCCCACTTCTTCACAATCTCTGGCTTTGGCCGCAACATAGGTTTGACTGGCGCCATCGGTTCCAACCAGTATGGCTGCAAGGTGTGGCGTTTTTTTACCGGCAGCTTTCAGTTGTTCCACTTCAGCTTTGATTTGCTGGCGAATGTGTTTTGAGACTTCGTTTCCGTTCAGTAATTGCATGATGATTTAAAATATTTTTCCTCTCCAGGCTTTGTTGTACAATTCGATACTCTCTCTGATAATGTCGAGTGCCTCTTTTTTTCCGAAGAACTTCTCAACCACTACTTCCTTATTCTCCAGTTTTTTATAATCTTCAAAAAAACGTTGCATTTCAATGGTGGTATGCGGAGGCAGATCTTCAATGTTTTGAATATGGTTTACACTCATATCATTGTTAGCTACGGCAATGATCTTATCATCGGCTTCACCTTGATCAACCATACGCATTACACCAATTACGCGTGCATCTATCAAACACAATGGTGGAAGTTCAATTGAAGTGATCACGAGAATGTCCAACGGATCTTTGTCTTCACAATATGTCTGCGGAATAAATCCGTAGTTGGCAGGATAGTGTACTGATGAAAACAATACACGATCCAGTTTCAGTAATCCGCTGTCTTTATCGAGTTCAAATTTCCCTTTACTATTCTGAGGAATTTCGATAACGGCTGTAACAATTTCGGGAGCATTTGCTCCGTAGTTTACATTATGCCATGGGTTAAAATTATTCATAGTATATTATGTTTTACAGCGTTTACTTAATCAAGTTTTAATACGGCCATAAATGCGCTTTGTGGAATCTCTACCGATCCTACCTGACGCATGCGTTTTTTTCCTTCTTTTTGTTTTTCGAGGAGCTTACGTTTACGCGAAATATCACCACCGTAACATTTAGCCGTTACATCCTTACGCAAGGCTTTAATGGTTTCGCGGGCAATAACCTTAGCTCCAATACTGGCCTGTATCGGAATTTCAAACTGGTGTCTCGGAATCAACTCACGTAGTTTTTCACAAATACGTTTACCCCAGTCGTAAGCTCTGTCGCGGTGGATAATAGCCGATAATGCATCTACGTTATCCTTGTTCAATAAAATATCAAGTTTTACCAGTTCCGATTGAACGTATCCGATAGGATGGTAATCAAACGAAGCATATCCCTTTGAAATGGTTTTTAAGGTGTCAAAAAATCCAAATACGACTTCAGCCAAAGGCATGTCAAATTTCATTTCCACACGCTCCGCTGTTAAGTAAACCTGGCTTTTCAGCATTCCACGTTTGCCCAAACACAATCCCATAATAGGGCCAACAAATTCGGAACTAGTAATGATGGTGGCCAGAATGAAAGGCTCTTCTACATAGTTAATATAGTTTGCTTCAGGCAAATCACTTGGGTTGTTTACAACAATCAGTTCGCCTTTGTTGGTATGGCAATGGTAACTTACGTTGGGAACGGTAGTAATAACAGTCATTTTGAACTCACGTTCCAAACGTTCCTGTATAATTTCCATGTGTAACATTCCCAAAAAACCGCAACGGAAACCAAATCCTAATGCAGCCGAACTCTCAGGTTCAAATGTCAACGAAGCATCATTCAACTGGAGTTTGTACATGCTCTCGCGAAGCTCTTCAAAATCTTCTGTATCTACAGGATAAATACCTGCAAATACCATCGGTTTCACGTTTTCAAAACCATCAATAATATCAGTGGTTGGATTGGCAACAGTGGTAATTGTATCCCCAACCTTTACCTCTCTGGCTTCTTTGATACCCGAAATAATATAACCTACATCACCGGCTTTTACTTCTGCCCGTGGTTCCATGGTCATCCGTAATACACCTACTTCATCGGCAAGGTATTCTTTGCCTGTAGCCATAAATTTTACCTTATCGCCCTTTTTTAGTACACCGTCCAATACACGGAAATAAGCAATAATTCCGCGAAAGGAGTTGAATACTGAATCAAAAATCAACGCTTTTAATGGAGCTTCTTCCGAACCTTTTGGAGCAGGAACTCTATCCACTATGGCATGTAAAATTTCATGAACACCTTGCCCTGTTTTACCACTTGCACGTAAAATGTCTTCGTATTTGCAGCCAATCAAATCGATGATCTGATCGCTAACCTCTTCAGGCATGCTGTGTGGCAAATCTATTTTGTTGAGGATGGGAATAATCTCTAATCCTTGTTCGATAGCTAAATAAAGGTTTGAGATGGTTTGCGCCTGAATTCCCTGCGAAGAATCAACAATAAGCAAAGCACCGTCACAAGCTGCAATGGAACGGGATACCTCATAACTAAAATCCACGTGGCCCGGGGTGTCAATAAGGTTCAGTACATATTTTTCACCTTTGTAGGTGTAATCCATCTGAATAGCATGGCTTTTAATGGTGATTCCGCGTTCGCGTTCAAGGTCCATGTCGTCCAATACCTGCGCTTCCATATCACGCTTGCTGATGGTTTGTGTATATTCCAATAAACGGTCGGCCAGGGTGCTCTTACCGTGATCAATATGAGCGATGATACAAAAGTTACGAATATTCTTCATCTAAACTGTTTTCTCTCTTTAAAACTAAGGCGCGAAAATAAGCTTTTAAGAGGGGATTTCGACAGAAATATTTAATGGATATTTTTATTGTACACTAAGACTTAGAAGTTAAGTAAAGAAAGGGCATGAAGGGATTTGGCAATTAATAATATCAGTCTCTTCGAGTAAGCTTGGGTGGGCCTTTGTTAAGGGCTGTATCGAGAAGTATTTGTATGCATATTGCTCAAGATATGCGCAATGCAATTCCTACGCCTGGCCTGTTACTCGAACTGACTCTATCATCCATATCAGCTTTACAGGAGGTCTGCTTCGATGAACTCAGCATGACATACCTCACGAATTAACCAGTTAACATTATTAACCAATCAACTTATTTCAAAAACTCAATCTTATCAGAACGACTAATGCCTCCCGGATTAATGCCCGGTTTTCCTTCGGGGATTGGGATGTTTAATTTTTGGTAATATTCTATCCAAACCGGAAAGTAGGAGGTAGAATTTGGTTGTTTGAATGTCATGGGTTCCAATTGGAAGAATGGCTTGCCGTTATTGGCAAATGCAAATGCATCATAAATGAGCTCTGAACAATAGTATTTACCGTTGTCATACAAAAATGGATCATCATAGGGTTTGCCAAGCTGCTGCAAAGAGAATTGAATG
>JAZKGH010000047.1:0-2207 GCA_040386055.1 Bacteroidota bacterium | reverse complement strand
TAACCAATGGTTTTATGTTCAGGCTTCCTAATATTGACCTTAAACGTCCGGTAACACTAAGAACTGGTAAGTTTAATGACAAAGAAAGCGGGAAGGAAAAGTTATACCTTGTACTTGAGCAAGGTGGTAAAAAAATCGAACCATTTTTCTCAAAAGCAACTCCAAGAGGATTACCTCAGCCAAAAGAAACTGTTGTAAATAATAAGCCAACATGGGATTATACTGATCAAATGGTTTTCATTGAGAACATGCTGAACGAAAGTATCATTCCAAAGCTTGCTGTTCCTGCTCAAAATATTTCAGCGCATACCACAGGTGAAAATCCTGGGCTTGAAGGTATGCCAGAAGATGATTTACCATTTTAATACCATATGATACAATTACATCCAATTGGGGATCGGGTTTTGATTAAGCCCGATCCTCTCGAAGAAAAAAGGGGAAATTTGATTATTCCTCTCACAGGAAAAGAAAAGCCACAAACAGGGACGGTAGTTGCTGTCGGGTTATCCTGTGCTGAACCTAAATTGAAAGCCGGAGTGAATGTAATGTTTGGCAAACATTCCGGAACTCACATTACGGCCAACGGTGAACCTATGGTTATGATGCGCGAACATGAACTGTTTGCCATACTTTCCGAGGAAGAACCAGCAACCCTAGCAGATGCCATTATTCCATCAACTAAACTTTAAACTATGTCAAAAAGAATATATTTCAGTAAAGACGTCTGGGGATTCCTTAAAAAAGGAGCAGACACCATTGCAAATGCAGTGAAGGTTACATTAGGTCCAAAGGGCCGTAACGTTGTTATTTCGCGTGCTCAGTATGATGTGCATGTAACAAAAGATGGTGTAACGGTGGCCAACTCCATCATTTTGCCAAATCCTATTGAGCATGTAGGTGCGCAGATGATCAAAGAAATTGCCCAAAAAACCGCAGACGTAAGCGGTGATGGAACTACAACGGCTACCGTACTTGCCCAGGAAATTCTTGATAAAGGATTGGCTGCAGTTGAAGCAGGAGCAAACCCAATGGAGTTGAAGCGTGGAATGGACAAAGCGGTTGAAGATATCGTGGCGAACCTGAAAGCTATCAGTACTCCTATTGATGATGAGAAGTTGGTATTCGTGGCCACCATTGCTTCCAATGGTGATGCACAGCTTGGTAAGCTAATCGGAGAGGCTTTCCAGAAAATTGGCAAAGAAGGCCAGATGTCGGTTAAGGAGAGCAAAACTGCCGAAACAAAGGTGGAATACACCAATGGCTTTTCATTCCCACGTGGATTTATCAGTCCCATGTTTATCAACAACGTGAAGCTGGACGTGCAATATGAAGATGTGCAAATCCTGATTACCGATAAGCACATCAAGCATACAGTTGAACTTATTCCTATACTGGATAAATTGTACAATACCGATGGTGTAGAGCACAAGCCGCTTGTTGTTTTCTGTGATGATATGGATGGAGAGGCGCTTGCTGCAATGATTGTAAACAAGATGCAAGCTAAAATGCCATTTGCTGTGGTTCGACTTCCGTTCTATGGTCCGGAGCGCAAAGAGGTGATGCGTGACATTTCAATCCTAACCGGAGCAACCATCATTTCTGATGATTTTGGTTATACAATGGATAAAATTGAAATCTCCCACTTGGGAGGTTGTGCTAAGATTACTATCAGCGAAAACTCAACAGTAATCATTGAAGGTAATGGCAGCAATGATGCTGTTCGTGTTCAGCAGGAAGAAATTGAATTGATGATTCATGAAACGAATGACCCAAGCCGACAGCAGTTCCTTGAAGAACGTTTGGCGCGCCTGTTGGGTCGTGCAGCTGTCCTTATGGTAGGAGCCAAATCTGAAACGGAGATGCGTGAGAAAAAGGATCGTGTGGATGATGCTATTCGTGCAACAAAGGCTTCCATCGAAGAAGGGTATGTTCCCGGAGGTGGTGCGGCATTGATTCGTGCTATGAAGATTTGCTTAAGACTTGGACGCGAGTCATGGTCAACACCTGTTGAGAATAATGGTTATATGATAATTTTGAAAGCATGCTCTGCTCCATTGAAGCAAATTGCTCAAAATTGTGGTGTGAGTTCAGAGGACGTTTACAATAATGTATTCTGTATGGAAGATGGGAATGGCGGGTATAATGCCAGAACAGATAAATATGAAGATCTTGTCCAAGCAGGAGTTATTGATCCTACGAAAGTGGTC
>JAZKGH010000046.1:650-21644 GCA_040386055.1 Bacteroidota bacterium | reverse complement strand
ACGTTTTTCTTCGGCTTCAATGGCATCTTTGAGGATTCTTTTTACCTCGCGGCTGCTTACTTCTTCCCCATCATCGGTTGCAATTCCTTCGCTGAAGAAGAATTTTAACGCAATGGTTCCAAAGTCGGTTTGTACATACTTGCTATTGGCTACACGTGAAATGGTTGAAATATCCATGCCCACTTTTTCGGCAATGTCTTTCAAAATCATGGGACGCATTTTGGTTTCGTCACCTGTTTCGAAGTATGCGTATTGTTGTTGCAGGATAGCATTCATTGTCATGAGCAACGTGTTTTGGCGTTGTTTAATAGAGTCGATAAACCATTTGGCACCATCCAGTTTTTGTTTGATAAACTGCACGGTTTGTTTCAGCTCTTTGCTTGGACTTGGATTTTTATCATATCCTTTCAGTGTTTCCATATAACTGCGGCTGATGCGCAAATCGGGCGCATTGCGGGAGTTAAGGAGCACTTCGAGTTTGCCTTCATTGTCTACCAAAATAAAATCCGGAGTAATATATTGTGGCTTCGAATCTGAAACCGACTCACCCGGTTTTGGGTTTAAATGGGTGATGACCTTGATGGCGTCTTTCAATTGATCATCATTGATCTTGAGCGAACGGGTAAGTTTTTCGTAATGCTTTTTGGTAAAATCATCGAAATAGTCGCGCAATAAAATTTCTGCAATGCGCACACCTTCTTTAGCATGGTCCTTGCGTTTGAGCTGCAACAACAAACATTCCTGTAAGCTGGTAGCGGCAATCCCTGCAGGTTCCAGCGTCTGAATTTTGGTGAGGCAGGTTTTTAGTTCATCAATACTGGCCTCCACATTTTGCGAGAAAGCCAAATCGTTCTGAATAGCTTCTAACGGCCTGCGCAGGTAACCGTCATCATCAATGGTTCCGATGATCTGGTTGCCCATAATTTGTTCGCGCTCATCTTCCGCAATGGCGTTAAACTGCTCGGCTAATAGCTCATGAAAGCTTGTGCTTTCGGCTAGGGGCATTTCTTTTTTATCTTCATCCGGACCTTCATCACTTAAGTGAAAGCCTTCCGAATCATAATCATCATTTACATATTCCTTGATGTCGAGTGTTTCATCTGACAAATAATCTTCCACCGAAACATTTTCTTCTTGTCCATCATCGGCCGTTTCAGCTTCCTTGATATCTGTTTCAAGGGGAGCAGCGGCATCATCATCTTCCGATTTTACCAGTGCGGGGTTTTCAATGAGCTCGTCATCAATCCGTTGCTGTAAGTCCACGGTGTTGAGTTGCAACAATTTGATGAATTGTATTTGCTGTGGCGACAGCTTTTGAAGCAGTTTTTGTTGTAATCCCTGTTTTAACATTATGGTGGGTTAGCTAAAAATTATGCCAAAGTCCGTTTTGCTTGGCATAAATTATTATTTTCGCGCAGTATTAATCGCTAACAAAAGTAAGGAATGTATATTAAAGATTTGAGTTTGTATGAGGGGAAAGAAATAACCCTGCAAGGTTGGGCATCCAACAAACGCGAAAGCAAGGGGTTGGTTTTTATCATTTTGCGTGACGGAACGGGCTTGTGCCAGTGTGTGGTAGATGCGAATAAAGTTTCTGAGGAGATATTTACCCACGCACAAAAAGTATCGCTGGAAACCTCCTTAAGCATTACCGGAACGGTAGTGAAAGATGAGCGTCAGGTTGGAGGATTTGAATTGCAAGCTACTTCGGTAACCATTATTGGGGGCTCGGTAGATTACCCTATTGCTAAAAAAGAACATGGTGTGGAGTTTTTGATGGATCATCGTCACTTGTGGTTGCGTAGCCAGCGCCAGTGGGCCATTATGAAAATTCGTAACCGCATTATTTATTCCATACACCAGTTTTTTCAGGAAGAAGGATATATTCAAATGGATGCTCCGTTGTTTACGGCCAACGCATCCGAAGGAACATCAACATTGTTTGAAACCGACTTCTACGGTGAGCCTTCATACTTGTCTCAATCGGGGCAGTTGTATGGGGAAGCGATGGCTATGGCTATGGGGAAAATCTACACGTTTGGTCCAACCTTTCGTGCGGAGAAATCAAAAACACGCAGACATTTATCTGAGTTTTGGATGATTGAACCGGAGATGGCGTTTCATGATATTTTCCAGAACATGGATGTGATTGAAGCCTTCTTGCGCAAGGTTGTTTCAGATGTATTGGCAGCATGCAAAAGTGAATTGGCCATCATTGGAAGAGAGACCGACTTGCTTGAAAATATCGTAAAACCGTTTCCACGTTTAACGTATGATGAAGCGGTAAAAATCATCAAAGGTGAAGCGGATGTAAATGGTGTGAATGCGATTGTATCTCTTGAAGAGGAGCTGAAAAAAGTAGTAGCACGCATCGAGGAAGTGAAAGCAGAGATAACAGAGCGCGAAGAAAAGATTAAAGTGCCGGGCATAAAAAAAGGTGAGATTGGATTCAATCAGGCCAAGATAGACAAGCTGAAGCAAGAGCTGGGCGATTTGGAAGAAGACCAGCGCAATATTCCGGGATGGCTGAACAGCGCCCGCAACTTTGAATATGGAAATGACTTTGGCGGAAGTGACGAAACGGTTATTACGCGTTTGTTTGACCGTCCGATTATGGTATACAACTGGCCGCATGAAGTGAAAGCATTTTATTTGAAACGCGATCCGGAGAACAGTCATTTTGCTAGAGGTGTGGATGTATTGGCACCTGAAGGATATGGAGAGATTGTGGGTGGAGGAGAGCGTGAAACAGACCTAACATTATTGATTGATAAAATCAACGAGCATAAACTTCCGATGGAGGCATTTGAGTGGTATTTGGATTTACGCAGATTTGGTTCGGTACCACATGCAGGTTTTGGATTGGGATTGGAGCGCTTGGTAACATGGGTTTGCAAGTTGCCGCATGTACGCGAAAGTATTCCGTTCCCCCGCATGTACGGTCGTTTGAAACCGTAGGTTAGTTGATTGGGTTGAATAAGTAATCAAGTTCCTTAATCAACTCAATCAACCTAATTACTCAATTACTTCTCTCCATTGAAACACAACAACAACATAAACAGTTTGGCAGGATTTGTTAAGAACATCACTCTTTGTGTTGTGCTGCTTTTTATTTTTCAAAACGCAAGTTCTCAATCCGACACCTCGAAGCATATTCGTAAACCGTTTATTCTTCGTACAATCGATTGGGGTTACCGCATTATTGAGGGCGACTCGGCACATCCGCGAAAGCGTTATATTTTACCCTTTCCTATTGTTGTGTATAAGCCGGAGACACGTTGGGTGCTGGGTGTTTCTGTTACCAATATTTTTCACGCAAGCAAGGACAGTATAACGCGACCTTCCTATGTGCGACTGAATGTTGCGTATTCACAGGAAAAACAATTCTCCATACGTCCGAGTATTGAATACTTCAGCAAAGACAATAAAATTAATATTCGCGGGCTGTATAACTATACCAATTTCAGTGAAAACTTTTGGGGTATTGGAAAAAACACGCCTACAAGCAATAAGGAGTTGTATTCCTTTCGCCAACATAAGGCCTATTTAAAAGTGGCCTATCAGGCGCGTCCGCATCTTTTTGTGGGAGCGCAATATGGCATGGAAAATCTATATCATGTAAATAAAGTAAGTGGCGGATTACTTGAGACGTCTAATCTCAATGGCAGCAACGGTTATTTTGTCTCAGGGCTTGGTGCTACCATTTACTATGACAACAGGGACCATGTTTATAACCCTTTCAAAGGTCAAATGATTGAGTTATCAAATGAGTTTTACGGGAAGGTGTTTGGCAGTGAATATAACTTTTTGAACATCACACTGGATGCGCGCAAGTATATTCATCTTTGGAAGGAAAATGTACTGGCACTTCAGGGTTTTGTGAACGTTAATGATGGCAATATTCCTTTCAGAATGATGGGCGTGATTGGCAACGATGTGTTTATGAGAGGATATTACAACGGACGTTTCAGAGATAACCATGCAATGGCGTTTCAGGCAGAACTGCGCAAACACATCTGGGGACCGATTGGGTGTGTGTTGTTTGCCGGAGGAGGCACGGTTGCGCATGTTCAAAGCGATTTGTTTTCAGGCATCAAACCTAATTATGGTTTAGGCCTAAGGGTAAAGGTTGTTCGCAAGGAGCGTTTGAATGCCCGTATTGACTACGGCTTTGGCGCCAATGGAATTAGTGCATTGTATATCGGACTTAGCGAGGCTTTTTAGATGCAGACGGCATCATCGCCCCCAATTATGCTTTTGAGGCCAGGTGATTGGGGTGGATTCAACCCCTGCGGGGTTGTGGGCGTTTTGGGGTGTTATGGATATTGAACCCCAAAGGGGTTCTGTAAAATATTGTTGCTTCTATACCTAGTTTTCTCGGTAAAATTTCACACATTTGCACCGCTTAAAAAATTCATACTCTGAACAATATTGCTGAAATAAAGCCATTGCTAATGGCTCAACCATCCCCACGGATCATTATCACAACCCACCACAAGCCGGATGCTGATGCATTAGGCTCGTCACTGGGATTATACAACTTCCTGAAAGAGATGGGTATTCCCTCCACGGTAATATCTCCAACGGATTACGGAGACTTTTTAAATTGGATGCCGGGAGAAGAAACCGTTATTAATTTTGAAAAAGAAGAAGCCCGTGCAACACAATTGGTTCAGGAAGCAGACTTTGTATTTTGTTTGGACTTCAATGCATTGAAGCGCATCAACAAACTGGGTGATATCGTAAGAGAGTCGAAATGCAAAAAGGTAATGATTGATCATCACCTGGAGCCTGAGGGTTTTGCCGACTATGAATTGTGGAGCACACAAGTAAGCTCCGCCTGCGAATTGGTTTATAATTTCATCGAACTATTAGGTGAAACGGATAAAGTGAACAAGGATATCGCATCGTGCTTATATGCCGGCATCATGACGGATACTGGCGGATTCAGACATAGCAGTACGTACCCGGGCACGCACAGGGCAACTGCAGCATTGATTGAAAAAGGAGCAGTGCCCAATAAAATAGTAGAAGCGATTTACGATAACTACTCTGAAAGCAGAATGCGCTTTATTGGTTATTGCCTGAATGAGAAAATGCAAATCCTGAGAGAATACAATACCGCCTTGATTTGTGTAACGGCAGAAGAATTAAAACGATTCAGCGTTATTACCGGAGATTCGGAAGGGTTGGTGAATTATGGTTTATCAATCAAAGGAATCAAATTCTCGGTGATTATTATTGATAGAACGGTAGCACGTAAAATGTCGTTCAGGGCGAAAGGAACTTTCCCGGCTAATGAGTTTGCGCGTAAATACTTCAATGGTGGCGGGCATTTTAGTGCAGCCGGAGGCGAAAGTCTGGAGACCATTGAGGCAACAGAAATAAAATTTAAACAAGTATTGGCCGACTACAAAACATTGTTGGCATAACACATAAGCACAGATGAAAAACATGAAACATAAAATCACCCTTGCCCTGTTTGCAGCGGCAGCAATGTTGACTAGTTGCAACAAAATGGAAACCACCGAAAATGGTGTAGAGTACAAAATTATTAAACACGAAGAAGGCACGCGTATGGTAGCTACAGGAGACATCTTGTTGTTGAACCTTCGTATTGCTACTGAAAAAACAGACTCTGTTATTTTGGAAACATATACAGGCAACAGTCCTCGTTATATTCCTTCAGACGAGCCGGTATTAAAAGAAGTATTTGCCATGTTATCAAAAGGTGACAGTGCAGAAATTTGGGTGAACGCAGATACGTTGTTCCAAAAAAGCTTTGGGACTGAAAAACCTAAAAACATTGGTGCCGGTGAAAAAGTGAAGTTTATTGTAACCCTTGTGGATGTATTCAACCAACAAGAAATGCAACAAAAGCAACAGCAACAAATGAGTGAATTTGTGATAAAGGATTCATTGGCTGTTCAAGCATTTTTAGCCACACAACAAAATGTGCAAACAACTGCCAGCGGATTAAACTACATCGTAGTAAAGAAAACAACAGGAAAACAAGCAAGCAAAGGAAACAAAGTAAGCATGCTGTACAAAGGAACCTTGTTGAACGGTGAAGTGTTTGACCAAAACATGGACGGTAGTCATCCTGCATTTGAATTTACATTAGGTTTAGGTCAGGTTATTCCGGGTTGGGATGAAGCGGTGTCAATGATGAAAGAAGGCGAAGAATACAAAGTGATTATTCCTTGGAGACTGGCCTATGGCGAACGTGGAGCAGGACCAATCCCTCCATTCAGCTCATTGGTATTTGACGTGAAACTCGTTAAAGTAAACTAAATATGAAAAACAGCATCTTAGTATTTGTATTGATGGCTGCGGTTGTGTTTTCAGCAACAGCACAAAAGGGTCAATCAAAAAAAACAACCTCAACCAAATTAAAACTAAACGTGGAACAAACTACAGCAAGCGGACTAAAAGTTAAGTTACTGCAACAAGGAAAAGGACCCCAGGCAATGTCGGGTTTAACGGTATCTGTTCATTACACCGGAACACTAATGGATGGAAAAAAATTCGATAGCTCACGCGACAGGGGACAGCCCATTAAATTCAAACTCGGTGAAGGCCGTGTAATTAAAGGATGGGACGAAGGTATTGCACTATTGAAAGTAGGAGACAAAGCCTTGTTTACCATTCCGCCAAGCATTGGTTATGGTGACAGAGACATGGGTACGATTCCACCAAACTCTACCTTACAATTTGAAGTGGAACTGATGGAAGTAATTGAAGGCCCGAAACCATTTGACGTAAAAGGCAAAGATACTTTAGCAACAGCAAGCGGGTTAAAATACATCATAGTAGAAAAAACTAAAGATGGTATGGCACCCCAAGCAGAGGCGGGTAAAATGGTGAACGTACACTATACCGGAATGTTATTGGATGGAAAAGTATTTGACTCATCACGTGAGCGTGGTACTCCTTTTCAGTTTACATTAGGACAAGGACAAGTAATTAAAGGCTGGGACGAAGGAATTGCATTGATGAGGGTAGGTGATAAAATGCGTTTAATCATTCCTTCAGACCTTGGTTATGGAGCAAATGGAGCAGGTGGAGTGATTCCGCCAAACGCCACATTGATATTTGATGTAGAACTGATGGGCATTCAATAAGTCAATCATACTAACATAAATGAAAGTCGCTTCCGAAAGGGAGCGACTTTTTTGTTTCAAAAGGTGGCGTATATTTGCACCGTCTTTAGGGGTGGCCTAAGAGAAATGCGAAGTGCGGAATGTCAAATGCGGAATAATGCAAAACGGCAAACATCATACGGCAAACATCTTCGGTCTGAGATCAAACCCTTGGAACCTGAACAGGATAATGCCTGCGAAGGGAAAAGTAAGAAGTTTTCGTATTTGGTGTGCACGCTGGGGCGGCAACTTCTTACTGTGCAATCAGCAATGGTTGGGCAGTACATTCCAAGAGGGTTAAACAAAAATTGAAGCGGACATCAACCCTTGATGCCGTGTTTGTTAAACCTTAATCATAAGTATTCATTATGCGTATTTTGTACGTAACAAGTTTTGCCCTGCTGCTGCAACAAGCACCGGTATTGGCGCAAACAACAACCGACACTTTGTCGAACAAAAAAGAATTGCAGGAAGTTGTAATCAGTGGTGTAAAAGCCACAGACAAAAATCCGGTAACCTTCACTAATCTCAACAAAAAGGACATCGAACGTCAAAACTTCGGACAAGACCTTCCCTTTTTATTAAACCTCACACCGTCAACAGTAGTGAGTTCTGATGCCGGAGCAGGCGTGGGTTACACGGGTATCCGTATTCGTGGAACGGATCCTTCGCGCACCAATGTAACGGTGAATGGGGTACCGATTAATGATGCGGAATCACATGGGATGTTTTGGGTAAACATGCCCGATTTTGCGTCCTCTTCACAGAGCATTCAGGTGCAGCGTGGAGTGGGAACATCTACCAACGGTGCGGGTGCTTTTGGAGCCAGTATTAATGTTCAAACGGATGGATTGAACCCAACTGCTTATGGTGAAATAAGCAATGGTTATGGTTCGTTCAACACATGGAAACATACGGTAAAAGCAGGAACCGGTTTACTTGAGAACAAGTGGGCTTTTGATGCCCGCTTATCAAAAATAACCAGTGATGGTTTTATTGATAGAGCGGGTTCAGATCTGAAATCGTTTTTTGTTTCAGCGGCACATTATGGGAAAAAAAGTCTTCTGAAATTCAACGTGTTTTCGGGTGTGGAAAAAACATATCAGGCATGGAATGGTATTCCCGAAGCCCGATTAAAAGGAGATGTACAAGGCATGGACGACCTTGCCGGCAACACGGGTATGAGTCAGGCGGATTTGGATCATATGCTTGCATCTGGAAACAGAACTTACAATCAATATACGTATAGCAATCAAACCGATAATTACCAAACCGATAATTACCAGCTGTTTTATACTTACCAGTTCAGCAAGTATACCAAAGCAAACATTGGCCTGCATTATACATATGGACGTGGGTATTATGAGGAATTCAGAAAGAATGATGAGTTCACCACCTACAAATTGCAGGATTCCATTATGGTGGATGGCAATGCGGTGAAGAGCGGTGATTTTGTACGTAGACGTTGGCTCGACAACGATTTTTACGGCACCGTTTTTTCATTTGTATATGAAAAAGACAAACTGAATATGACCGTTGGCGGAGGTTTAAATCGTTATGATGGCCGTCATTTTGGCGAATTAATCTGGGCACAATATGCGCTGGGTAGCTCCATTAACGATCATTTTTATGATGGGAAATCAACCAAAACAGATGTTAGTTTTTATGGGAAATCAAGCTATCAGCTTACACCAAAACTGGTTGGGTTTATTGATTTGCAAGGCCGTAAGATTAGCTATACACTGAGCGGACAAGACTTAAACAGCGGAACGTATTTGCCATACGATTTCAACCTTACATATAACTTCTTCAACCCTAAAGCGGGATTAACGTATACTATCGGGGCTGATGCAGATGTTTATGGATATGTAGGCGTGGCTAATAAAGAACCGGTGCGCAACGATATCATTCAGGCGAGCACTTCCAGCATTCCAAAGTCAGAACGTTTGGTTAACTATGAATTGGGTTACCGCAAAAGCTGGAAAAAATCAGCAGTTAGCGTTAACTTTTATTATATGGATTATAAGGACCAGTTGGTTGCAACCGGAAAGGTGAATGATGTGGGAACCTACAACCGTGTGAACGTAGCAAGCAGTTATCGTGCGGGTATTGAGTTAGCCGGAGGCCTGCAATTGTTGCAAAAACTACGTTGGCAGGCTACATTAACCTATAGTCAGAATAAGATCAAAGCATTTACAGAATACCTGGACGATTGGGATAATGGTGGTCAGCAAACAATTGCACATAACAATATGGCCATTGCATATTCGCCTAACATAATTGGATCTTCCATGTTTTCATACAATGTGATGAAAGGCGTGAATATTGATGTCATTTCAAAATATGTAGGCAAACAATACTTGGATAATACAGAAAACGAAAACAGAAAACTGAATGCGTTTTTCGTAAATGATGTGCGTTTGGGATACGAATTTAAGGTAAACAAACTATTTAATGCGGTGCGTTTGGGTATTCAGGTAAACAATGTTTTCAATGTAAAGTATGAACCGAATGGTTACACCTATAGTGGTTCAATGGGTGGTACGCGATATGATTTTAACTATTTCTATCCGCAAGCGGGAACGAACTTTTTAACGAATCTGACACTGAAGTTTTAATCTTTATCCTAAAACCTAACGTAAAAGAGCCGTCATTGACGGCTCTTTTTTATGTACTAAACATTCATACCGAACGATCTTAGCAGAAAAGAAGATTCATTCGTTTGTCAGTGATGCCAACGGCTTTGTTGAGGGTATAAATGATCATTATCCCAAACAGGTATGTTTTTAATAGGTTGCCAGCAAAATATTTAAGAAAAAAAAAGCGTATTAAGCACATGGCTGGCTTATCAATTGATTACAAAAGAACAGCTCAAGAATTACACAAAAGGCCGAATAACTATGTTAAGGGATAAAATTTCTGTATGACAGGAATTTTGGAAATTTTTTTGATTCAAAAATCAGGAAACGCCCCTTGTTAAATTAAGAATTATTAATATAAAATATAATACAAGTATCAACTCTTTTTTTTAAGTTGCTTATCCTTAACTGCTTGGTAATAAGTTTCTGTATCAATATATTTAATTCACAACATAAATTCTAAGCGATGAAAAAACCACCCCTACAACTCAAAAGAGGCGCTCTTTGGGCGTTCACATGTGCATTCCTGTTGGTTACAAATGTATCCGCACAACTAACAGGTATCAAAACTATTCCGGGTACTTACGCATCGGTTTCTGCGGCTATTACCGCATTAAACGCCAGCGGTGTGGGAGCAGGCGGTGTAACGTTTAACATTACAGCCGGCTACACCGAAACGATTACAAGTACTTTATCTGTTACCGCTACAGGTACAGTCGCAAATCCAATTGTTTTTCAGAAGAGCGGAGCGGGAGCTAACCCCGTTATTACTTCATACGTTGGAGGAACGGCAACACCACTTTCCCTTTCGTGGGATGGAATATGGAATCTTGTTGGGTCCGATTATGTTACCATTGATGGTATTAACATTACTGAAAATGGAGCTAACACTTCAAACCCTTCCACTATGGAATATGGTTTTGCATTATATAAAAACGGACCCAAGGATGGTTGTCAAAACAACACCATCAAAAACTGTATCATTACACTCAACAGGTTTAACAATGCCGCCCCTGTTACCGGTCCAGGTTTTGTGGGATCAAACGGGATCATAGTAATGAACTCAACGGCAACAGACGCTCTAACAAATATTGTTGTTTCTGCTGCAAGTGGGGGAAGTTCCAACAATAAATTTTACAGCAACACAATTCAAAATTGTAACAACGCTATTGCCATGACAGGCTTTGCTGCCCCACCGCCATTCACCTTTGCCGATCAAAACAATGATATTGGGGGAAGTTCTGCCTTAACCGGAAATACCCTGATTAATTTTGGAGGAGCACCATTTGCAGTAAATGTTGCGGGAGCTGTTTTTGTTAAAGACCAATGGAACTTTAATGTATCCTACAATACAATCCATAATAACAATGGAAGTGGTGTTAACCATGCGAATATTCTGAGAGGAATCTGGGCAAATGTTTCATCAAACGGAGCAAGTGCAACTATTAATAATAACACCATTACACTTAATGGGGGAGGAGCAAACACGCAACTTACAGCCATTGAAAACAGTGCAGGAGGTTCCGGACAAGCCGGAAACACAATCAGCATTAGCAACAACACTATAACTAATTGTACTTATAACGCAGCAACAAGCGGGGTGTTTTATGGAATTTATAATACTTCGAATCCTGAGAATCTGATTATCCGAAACAATACATTCACCAATAACTCTTCGGCTGCAAACAGTGGTTCGTTTTTCCTGATTTATAATACCGGAGCTGTTATTTATTCGGCAATTATCAATAAAAACACGATTACCAATGCAACACTAACAGCACCTTTTACTTCGGCTGCTTTTCGTGCAATTATGTCAACAGGAGCCGGAACCTTATCTACCTATAATATAGACTCAAACAGCATTGAGAGCATGGGCCTAAGTGGAACAGGAAGCGGAGAGTTTGGCGGATTATATACTACGGGTACTGCTCAACAGTTAACAATGAGAAACAACAGCATTACAAATATGACTCTGAACACAACCGGAACTACATATGGAATTTATGCTAATTACACTCTGCCAACCACCGGAACTTTGCGAACGAAGATTGTTTCTAACAATGTAATAAGTAACATTAACAGGACAGGTCAGGGTGGAACTGTTTATGGATATTACAGCAACAGCCTTTCTGTTGCTGCCGGTAATATCATCACAGTTAACAACAACACGGTAAGTGGTTTAAGCGTTGCAGGAACAACGGTGTTGAACCCTATATTCGAAGGGGATGGAACAACAGCCTCCCCTTACGGTCCAACCAAGATAGTAACAGGAAATTCCGTTACCAATATCAATGCAGGATATGGTGCAATCGTTGCTCTTACGGTACAATACAGTAACCTCAATTTAGTAGGAACAGGATCTAACAATATTGTTAATAATATAATCTCTGCCGGGGCAATTACGGGCCTTGCTTCTTTACAGGGAAGCCAAAACTTTTTCTCAAATACGTTCAATAACATGATTTCTTCAGGCGTTGGAAGTGCGGTATTAGGTATTTCTGTAACAGGGGGATTAGGTACATATAATATTTACAACAATAAGATCTATGATCTTGCATCTACCGTTTCAGGAACCGTTTCAGGAGTAAACATAACAGGTGCTGCAACAAACACTATTTATAACAATCTCATTGGAGATTTGAGAGCCCCGGCCACTAGCTCAGCTAATGCCGTAAATGGAATAAATGTGTCGGGTGGTACTACCGATAATATTTATAATAACACGGTTTACTTAAATGCGAGCAGTACAGGTACAAATTTTGGGACCTCTGCATTGAATGTGACGGCAGGACCAACTACTGTGGTTGTGCGTAACAACATGTTGATCAACAACTCAATTGCCAATGGAACAGGATTGATTGTTGCTCATCGCAGAGCATCTACAACAATTACTAACTTCTCTGCAACCTCAGATAGAAACCTATACTACGCAGGTACACCCGGCACGGCAAACCTGTTGTATTATGATGGCACCAACAGTATTCAAACAATATCTGCATATATAACGCTTGTGGGTCCTACGCGTGATTCTTTAGCATTTAGCGAGAACGTTACCTTATTAAGCACAATAGGGTCTAATGGCAATTTCCTTAAACCGAATACCACTATTCCAACCGGAATAGAATCGGCAGGAATAATCATTCCGGCTGTGACGATAGATAACAGTGGAGCAGCCAGACCCGGAAATCCTGCATATGCCGGTATGGGAGGATTACCGGATATTGGAGCGATTGAAGACAATTATACCGGAATGGGAATAGCAATGACCCATGACTCCAGCAATGCGGATCAAGTTACGGGTGTTTTACCACCGGGTAGTACGGATGTTCAAATTCTTAAAATCAGGGTTTATGGTAAAAATGGGGTGAGTGCGCTGGATGCAACATCCTTTAAGTTTACCACAACAGGAACGACAACACCGGCAAATATTCTCAATGCAAAACTATATTCAACAGGTAATAGTCCGGTATTTGCAAACACACTGCAATACGGTTCAACTGTGAATAGCCCTAGTGGCGTGTTTTATTTCACGGGAACAAAAAAGATCGCTGATGGAGTTAATTATTTCTGGCTTCTGTATAATGTAAGCGCATCTGCAACACCGGGTAATACCCTTGATGCAACGCTCGACAGTATCCGCATGAGCGGAACGAATTACGCATTGATTAACAACGATCCTTTAGGGTCACGCCAGATCAAGGGTCGTCTTTCAGGTAACTATGATGTAGGGGTAGGAAAAACGGCTCCGGATTATGCTTCCATTAATGCAGCTATGTCTGATCTTGCTGTTCTTGGTGTTAGCGGTCCCGTTACATTCACATTGACAGATCCGACATATAATATTACAACAACCAATATTACAGCAGTTCCAATTGTTGTTAATGCATATGAAAACGCCTCTGCAACAAATACCGTTACATTAAGACCGGCAAGTGGTGTTACAGCAGTCATCAATGAAAGTTTTGCAGGAACAACGTTTAATCTTTCCGGTGTAAATTATTTCAGAATTGATGGAAGACAAGGTGGTTCGGGTACTCCAAAAAGTTTAACGATACAAAATGATAATACAACCGGTTCTGCTCTTACATTTATTAATGATGCAAGTAATAACAGACTGCAGTATGCTGTATTTAAAGGGGCATCAAACGCTTCTGCAAATGGGGTTATTAACTTCAGCACAGGTATTGTGAACGGGAATGATTTTAATACAATTGATAATTGTGATATCGCAGATGCAGCTACAACACCAGCCACTCTTATTCAATCACTCGGATCAATAGACGGAACGGTTGGGAAATTCAACGACAACAACGTTGTGTCTAATTGTAATATGTATAACTTTTGGCACACCACTGCGGAATCCAATGCCTTTAAAATTTCGAACGGAAACAATTACTGGACTATAACAGGTAACAGTATTTATCAGACAGTTTCCAGAGCAAGTTCAGCCGGATATTATATTTTCAATTTGAATGGTGGAAATGCACTAGCCTTAAATGGCGTTACGATTACCAATAACTATATAGGAGGAAGCGCTCCTCTATGCGGAGGAACTCCTTGGACGCAAACATCATCTGCAGCCAACCAGAATACATACTTTAACATGGGTAGCTATGTAACCAGTCGTTACAGTAATAATACGATGGCCAATTATGCCTTTACTACAACATCAACATCTGCTACGGGGTCGGGGCTTTTGAGCTTTGCCCAATTCATCAATGGAAGATTGAATGTTGATAGTAATACGATAGGTTCTATGACAGATTCTAATTCAATTGTTATTACCGGAGGCTCGGCTGGTGCGTTTGTTCCTATCTATATGGCAGGATCAAATACGGCAGGTACTTATAGTGTGAGTAATAACAAATTTGGAGGAATAAAGGTAAATGGAGGAGGAACAAACTCCAACAGTATTACGGCAATTTTTATTCCTACAGGAGCAGGAAACAACATTAATTATACAATAAGCGGTAACGTGATTGGTAACCCGATCTCTAATAATATTATTGCTTGGCCTTCAACAGCAGGTACTGCAATTGTAAGGGGAATTGTGAATCAATCAAATGCGAATGCTTTTATTACAAGTAACCAAATCCATAATCTCACAAACCTTAATACAGGAACGGGTGCGGCACAAGTGATCGGAATTAACTGCACTGCGGGAATCAATACCATTACGAGTAATATAATTGACAGTTTAACCAACGTCTCTGCTCAAACAGGTTCGGGTGCAAATGCTTCTGTAGTTGGTATTTCTCTTGCATCAACTGCCGGAAGCGGTACAGTAAGTCAGAACACCATTTATGCATTGCAAAACACTCATCCTGCTGCTGCGGTTCATGTGAATGGTATACACTATGGAGGTGGAGTTGGAGACATCATTTCAAGAAACTTTATTCATAGTTTAACAACAGCTTCTTCATCAGTTACATCACAAATCAATGGAATGGTAATGACCGGGGGAACGGGAAGCATTGTAAACAACATGGTGCGCCTTGGTATCAATGAAGCAGGTACCTCGTTAATTCTTACTCCTGTTATAAATGGACTATCTAAGACCGGAGGAAACCTTGAAGCATATTTTAACACTATTTATATTGGTGGAACAGGTGTGGGTTCAACCCTTGGAAACAGCTATGCATTTAACCGTTCTGCTGCCGGAACAGATGCTGTGCAGAACAATGTTTTTGTGAACAACCGATCTAATAGCACTACTACAGGAGGATCACACTTTGTAGTAGCTTTAAACAATACTACTACTATCAACCTTAATTACAATATTTACCATTCATCGGGTACCGGTGACACTGTTGGTATAATTACCGGAGGAGCAGGAGCACATACATTAGTGGCCTGGAAAACACTGTCAGGTCTTGATGCGACTACAGGTTCGGGTAGTCCTGGATTGATCAACCCTACTGCCGGTGTCGGTTCTTTGAATTTACACGTTAGCGGAACAACACCGGTTGAAGGACAAGGAGTTGTTTTAACAGGAGCGGGAACAGACGTTGATTATGACGGACAAACAAGAAGTGGACAAACACCGGTTGATATTGGAGCTGATGGAGGTTTGTTTACTGCAGCGGACCTTACTCCGGCTAATATTGTTTATACCCAATTAGCAAATACCCAGCTTACCACAAACAGGGTTATTTCGGCCACCATTACGGATGCTACCGGAATATTCCTAACACCAACATTCAGCCCTCGTATCTATTTTAAGAAAATGGTAGCGGGAAGCTGGAATTCGAGTCCGGGTGTATATGTAAGTGGAACCAAAACAAATAGCGTGTGGAATTTCACGATAACATCAGCAACCATGTCGGGAGTAGCAGCGAACGATACTGTTTTCTATTACATCATCGCTCAGGATTCGGCTACTTCTAATAATGTTGGATCTGTTCCATCAGGTGCTGATGCATCAACTGTAAGTTCTGTTACTACCCATCCTGCACAACCGTATTTCTATAAAATTTCTCCGCAAATCAGCGGCCCTATTAATGTGGGTGCAGGACAAACATATACTTCTCTTACAGGTACAAACGGATTGTTTAATTTTATTAACTCAGGCGTGGTAAGTGGAAATATTACCGTAAATATTACAAGTGATATTCAAGAGCCAGGAACCGTTGCATTGAACCCTACGGTAGAAACGGGCGTTGGTAATTACACAATCAGAGTAGTGCCGGATGCGGCTATTGAACGCATATTGTATGGTACTGTTGGTGCCGGAATGATTCGTATCAATGGAGCTGACAGGGTAACATTCGATGGTCGTTTCGCGGGCAGTGGCCGCTACCTTAAATTTGTAGATACCAGCACAACAGGATCAACCATTGCATTAATGAACGATGCTCATCGTGATACATTTATGTATTGTACCATTCTTGGAAACAACACTTCAACCGGAGACTTCCTTTTTGGACCATGCACAATCGGATCGGGTAATGATTCGAATGGATTGATGTATTGCAAACTGAACAGCATTAACAGATCAACGTTGGTCACCAATACAAACATCAGCTCGGCCAACGCAAGTGCCGGAACGGAAAACAGTGAGAATACAATCGCTTATAATGAAATTGTAGGTTCAAGGTATGGGGGTATTAACCTGAATGCAGGTTCAACCGGAAACAACTGGATGATTTATAATAATTACTTCTATCTTGACTCGGTTTCGATTGCAAACCCAACCGGAGCGGACCATTGGATTATTTATATCCAGGGCGGTGGAGGACATACTATCCGTAAGAACAGTATTGGCGGATCTGCTACGGATCGCAGTGGCTTACCTTATACCATCACTTCTGCTGCGAGAAGTGTTTACCCTATATATGTTAACTCCAACTCTCCTTTCCCGATTACTGTTGATAGTAATAATATCGGAAACATGACGATTATTGCTACAACTACAGGTCTTTATGGCATTTATACCACTACCGCAATTACCAATATTAATAACAATACCATTGGTAATATTGTAAATCCTGCAGATTCTATGTTTACCGCAATTTCCGCTAACTTATATGGTATTTATGTGGCATCAGGAACGGCAAATGTTTCCGGAAATACAATTGCTAATTACTACAACAGAGGAGGAGCGGCACTTATTTCTGCAGGAATTTATCTGGCAGGAGGAATAAGCACGGTTTCAAAAAACATATGCCACGATATTTTCAGTCTCTCTACATCAACTACAAATTATACCCAGGCTCCGGCAGGTATTGTAATGACCTCCGGCAGTCATTTGGTTGATAACAACACAATCTATAATATCAGCAACCTGAGTACTGCAGCAACGGCATACCTTGCCGTGGGTATCAGCTGCACTGGTGGAACGAACCCAACCATCAGCCGTAACCGCATTTACAATATCAGTGCGTTGGGAACCGGCACAGGAACATCATCACCTCAGGTTTATGGAATATTTAATTCGGGAACGAGTCATTTATTTAGATATAACCAAGTAGCAATGGGAAACAACACAACAGGTGAAACACGTGTATTTGGCGCGCAGGATGCTTCAACAGGCGGAACAAACCGCTTCTATTATAATTCGATATTCGTGGGTGGCAATACATCAGCAGGAGCGAATAACTCATATGCAATACAAAGAACTGCTACCGCTTCTAATGTACTTACCTGGAATAATATCTTTTACAATAAACGCACAACAGGCGGAACAGGTACCAATTATGCAAGCGGAACAAACAGTGCTGCGGGAATAACAACCACAACATCAAATTACAATCTTTACGTTGTGAATGATACCGCTAAAGTAACAGAGTTCGGATCAGGGGCTCCATTCGGTGCCTGGTCATACAACAACTTCCTTTACTTACCGTATACCTATAACACAAACTGGATCGAAACAACGGCAAATCTGAGAGCTGATAGCTTGTTTACAGATACTGCAATAGCAAATCTGAACACGATGGCAACACGTACTCAAAGCTGGTATGTAAATGGAAAAGGTTGTGCACTTGCGGATCAAAGCGGAGACTTTAACAATAATTCCGGAGTACGCTCGGTTACTATTTCAGCAGGAGCTACAGACATTGGTTCGGTAGAGCTTACTCCTGGTGTAGGGTTATTGCCTCCATCAGCTACAGCAGACAAGATTCCTAACTATAATGATAGTACATCATACTATTTTGGCGCCCGTACAATTGCTAAAGTAAAATGGGGATCTACAGGAACACTTCCTACGAGTTTAGATGTAAAATACTATTCTGGAGTAAATCCATCCAATGGGCTTCCGGGCACAACGTCTACTAATGCATATTGGAACATGGTACCTACCGGAGGAAGTGGATACAGTACAACACTATCGCTGTTGCAAGATTCAGCTATGTATGGAACGGTTAATACAGCAGCAAACATGAGGATCGTTCGGTATGTCGGCCCTACTACGCAATGGTCTCCGCTATATGCTACAGCAGTAGATAATCTTGCCGGAACCATGACAGCTCCTGCGGTTACTGCGTTTGGTGTTTTTGCCGGAACAAATGCAGCAAACAAACCACTCCCTGTAGAGGTGCTTTCATTTAATGCTACGGCAATGAAAGATGATGTTATGCTTAACTGGATCACTGCAAGTGAGTCAAACAGTGAAGGCTTCGGAATTGAGCGCTCAACAGATGGTAAAACCTTTGAGAGAATTGACTTTGTGAAAAGTGAAGGTAATAGCAACAGAACACTAGATTATACATATACAGATAATAATGCATTCAACTCTTCAAATGTATTATACTATCGTTTACGCTTACAGGATAATGATGGTAAATACAGCTATAGTGATGTCGTAAGTGTTTCACGTGATAACAAAGCAGTGGATGCTCTGTCTCTGTTCCCTAATCCTTTCGTTGATCAATTCACACTGAAATTAGTTGCTGCTGAGGATGCTTCTGCAACAATTACGGTGGTTGATATTGCAGGAAAAGTGGTGATGGAACTGAACAAATCACTTGTTAAAGGAAATAACCAGCTAAGCATTGATGCAAAGGCATTAAATGCAGGTATTTATTTCATGCAGTTGAACGTGAATGGAGAAAAAGAAGTAATGAAGATCATTAAACAATAAGTAAAACAGATTGAACTGTTTTATAAAAAGAGCTGCCTATTTGGGGCGGCTCTTTTTATAAAATCTCTTCGTGTAAGACCCTAAAAGGAATACGTTTTAAGATAAAAAAGGAAGAGTACTTCATAGTCTCTTCCTTTTTTAGTTAATTGCACACGCAAATACTTTGCGCGGGGCGTCCCGATAGCTATCGGGAGGTAAACGCATGAGTTGAATTTGTTTAGAATGCGCGGGTGGCGAAATTGGTAGACGCGCTGGTCTCAGAAGCCAGAGGGTAACACTGTAGGAGTTCGAGTCTCCTTCCGCGCACAAAAGGGATAATCCATTTAAAAATGGGTTGTCCCTTTTCTCATTCAGATATTACCGAAAGATCAACTTTTACTGAAGTTTCCGCAAATCCGTAAAATAACCTCTAAGGGTTTTTCCAGGTTCGAACTCACATGGACACAATCTGACCTAAGAATGGGGGACATTATATATAAAAGAAAAAGGCTGCCTCAAATTACTTTTGAGACAGCCTCTTGGAATTACTTCATTGCTGTATTATTTAACATTACATGTTGATGCATTCACAAACGTGTATTTAGATCCCTCTTTCTTCCACAGTACAAATGCGATATGCATTTTTTCAGCTTTCCATACCCACCTGTTGGAAGTCTTATCGGGTGATGTATTAAATTGAATGCCTTGAATATCTGATGGCTGACCGAGATCCTGGTAACTGAATGTGTAATCCTGCGCAATCTCTTTGTCAACTTCCTGTGTGCCGGTAGCAATTTCGTTGGCACCAAAAACCTGGGGTGCATTTAGCGTACCACCCACAACAGCTCTCACAACATGTTTATGCACGTAGCCTGCAGGTCCGTTCGTTTGTTTTTGATTAATATCGTCTTCCAGAATAAACATAGAAAGATAGTAATCACCTGTGCTTTCTTTAAAGAATTTCACTTTAGTCTCAATGGTTAGATTGCCATCATCTGCTCCTGATTTTACCTGCCCGGCAACTCCAGCTACAATGTCATTTGTGGCAGCATAAGTTGAAATAGATGACTCTATAGTAGAACGTTCATTTTCATCCACCTCTGTACCATTTAAGCTGAATGCAGGAAGGCCATAACTCCCACCAGATACATTGATACCCAAACTCCAGAACAACTGGTTTTGTATATTAGATATTTTGTAAGTGCTGCCGTCTTTAAAATAAGGTGCAAGCTGCGAACTGCTGGCTTGCATATTCAGGATAACCACTTTGGAGCTTTGCGGCCCATCACCAATAGCGGTGATTAAAGGACAACCATATGCGCCACACATTCCACACCATGTGGCAGAAATATCTACTAGCAAAGACTTCTGCTCTTTGGTTACAGCCCCTAGCGGGGCCGGAGTAGGATCCGGTTCTTTTTCTTTTGAATCTTCCTTTTTACAGCCACTGTATGTAAAAGTGGTGATAAGTAAAGCGGCTATGCCGAAATAGCCTAAAACGTTTTGTTTCATAAGTTTAATTGTTTAAAATTATACTCGATTATACCGATTAATTTGTTGTTATCCAATATAATATTAGTGGCGAAATTGGTAGATGCGCTGGTCTCAGAAGCCAGAGGGTAACACTGTAGGAGTTCGAGTCTCCTTCCGC
>JAZKGH010000046.1:0-550 GCA_040386055.1 Bacteroidota bacterium | reverse complement strand
GCACATTTAAGAAAGCGACTTAGGTCGCTTTTTTTGTGCTATCACTATGCGGCATATACCTAATAACACTTTAGTATTCCTCCATTTAATTATCTTGCAATTAATTATTTATAGCTTATGAATTACTCTTTTCGCCCCTATTTGTTTTTGCTCCTGTTTGTTTCCCTATACCTTCCGTGTCATGCACAGAAATACCTTTGGGGAGTAACCAAATATGGAGGAACAGATGATGGTGGCGTAATTTTCAGAACAGATAGCGCAGGAAATAATCAAACTATCGTTTACAATTTTTCTCGTCCATTGGCCAGGAGCCCACAATACACCCATCTTATTCAGGGCTCTGATGGAAAAATCTATGGAATGACCGAGGCTGGAGGCTTAAGCAACAAGGGTCTTGTTTTTTGTTTCGACCCAATTACGCGGGCCTTTACTAATCTTGTCCATTTTCAGGGCACTAATGGAAGTGGCCCTCAAGGTTCGCTTTTTCAGGCAAGTAACGGCAGCATTTATGGCATGACCCGTACCGGTGGTGCCAATAATTATGGAACCC
>JAZKGH010000045.1:0-3683 GCA_040386055.1 Bacteroidota bacterium | reverse complement strand
GTTGCCGCAAAAGTGGAAGAAGCTAAGAAAGCAATCATTTCCGGAGCAGATGAAGTGGATATGGTAATGAATATTGCCGCATTTAAATCAGGTGATTACGCATCTGTACAAAATGACATCCAGGCCGTAACAACTGCCTGCCATTTGCAAAACAAACAAATAAAGGTGATCATCGAAACAGCATACTTAAATGCAGAAGAGATGGATAAAGCCTGTCGCATCTGTATTGATTGTGAAGTAGATTATGTAAAAACATCTACAGGGTATGCTTCGGAAGGAGCAACAGTAGAGGCTGTTAAATTATTACGTTCTATACTTCCTGCTAAAATGAAAATCAAAGCTTCGGGCGGAATTAAAGACCACGATTTCGCAGTAGAGCTGATGAAAGCCGGAGCTAATAGAATTGGCACATCCAGTAGTTTAAATATTATCGGTGTTGAATAATAATACATACATATTCGTTTTACTCATATTGTTGTGCGGAGCCACTAGTAGTGTACGTGCGCAAAACAAATATGTACAGGTACAAACAGATAACAGACTGGATTCATTGGTTGAGAAACATATTGAAGCCAACAAAGCAATCAATGGTATGCAGGGATACCGCGTTCAGATCTTTTTTGGATCGGAACGCAAACTGGCACAAGATGCCAAAACCAAACTCTTACAGTTGATGCCGGATGAGGAAGTATATCTCATTTACCAGCAACCTTATTTCAAAGTACGCGTAGGCGACTATCGAACCAAACTGGAAGCAGAAGCGGTTTACCGCAGATTGCTGCACGAGTTCGACAAGTTGTTTATCGTACCTGATAAAATAAATCTACCTAAATTATAAATCTGTCGTTAGCTGTTAGCCCTTAGCCTTTAGCTAATTGCCAACAGCTAATTGCCAAAAGCTAACATATGAAATTAGTTACATACACGCACAACAAATCATCCCAACTCGGAATTATTCACGATGGAAAAATCTGGTCTCTGAAAGAACTGGATCCTGCTTTTCCGGATAAAATGCGCAAGTTTTTATTTGCCGGAGAAGCGATGATGGAAAAAGCTAAAAAATGGGATGAGCAAATCAAAGCTGGTAAGGTAACCAAACCCTTTGTGCTGGAAAAAGATGTAGTTTTAGAAGCTCCCGTGCCACAACCTACATCTTGCCGCGATGGGTACGCATTCCGTCAACATGTAGCTTCTGCTCGCAAAAACCGTGGTGTGGAAATGATCAAAGAATTTGATCAATACCCTATTTTCTATTTCACCAACCATAACGCCATTCAGGGACCGGGTTTGATTGACTGTATGCCTGATCATTTTGAAAAATTGGATTTTGAATTGGAAGCCGCTATTGTGATCGGTAAAAAAGGACGCAACATCAAAGCGGCCGAAGCTGATGAATATATTGCCGGCTATATGATAATGAACGATATGAGTGCACGTACCCTGCAAATGGAAGAAATGTTGCTCAACCTGGGACCGGCAAAAGGGAAAGATTTTTCGACTGTTATCGGGCCTTATTTTGTAACACCAGATGAGTTGGAACAATTTAAAATTCCTGCTAAGCCCGGACATGTTGGAAACAGTTACAACCTGAACATGAAATGCTGGGTAAACGGAGTATTGGTAAGTGAAGGTAGCGTAGGTGATATGGACTGGACATTTGCCGAAATTGTTGAACGTTGTGCCTATGGTGTAGATATTTTACCGGGTGATGTGATTGGTAGCGGAACTGTTGGAACAGGTTGTTTCCTTGAACTAAACGGAACAGGTCTGTTGAACGACAAAAACTACAAACCACAATGGCTACAGGATGGTGATGTGGTAGAAATGGAAATTACCGGATTAGGACACCTTTCCAATACCATCAAAAAAGTAAATACAGACTTCTCCATTTTAAAGATGAAAAAGAATGTTTAGTTGACTGTTTTCTGTTTGTAGTTAACAGTTCATACAAAAAAATATGACGACCGGGATTAGTTGCTGACGCTTCTATTCCCGTTTTTTATGATTAATAAATGACAACTGCAAACAGGAAACTGTAAACAACAAACCGTTAAAAGTAAGTAGAAAATCCAAACTGAATAACTCCTGTATGCGAGGGTGCATTGCCCAACAGATCTGTTTCTTCCTGATAACGATAGTTAAACCTTAACACAGTTGTACCCACCGGACGAAAAGCAATACCGGGCACTACTGCCCATACATGATCTCCTATATTACCATTGGTTTCGGTAAATTTACCCTGATTGTAATCAGCATATTCAAGTCTTACACCTGCATTTATTTTGGCTTTTTCCCAGCCCAGCATTTCCCTTTGCATTACCGTACCTACGATATCTATAAAGCCTCCAAACTGTTCCTTTCCATAAGAAGGGTCATAGGTTGACGGAACATCAACATACACTTTAGCTACTTCTCCAATAATACTCAACCGGTTCCTCAACAAAGACGTATTGAAATCAAATGCAAGCGCTGTTGCATAACGTTTTGTATCCAGTACAATTCCATCAGCCCGCCATTTATTGAACACACCACGCATACCCGAAATGCCAATTTCTCCAAGCTTTCGGTTTCTTACGGCCAACTTTCCTGTAAACATAGGTAAGCCGCTGTTGCTTTCTTCAAAACGATCGGGATTTACTTTTCCGGCTGCTAAAGACGTTCGATTTTGTGTATTGGAAATAACTCCATCATCAAAACCATTCGATAAATATGCTTCATAACCCAATACCCATTTCCCTGTAAAATATTTTCCATGCAAGCCAAAACCAACATTTGATAATGTAGCCGGGAGAATGGTTGTAGCTGAAATCGGTCTGTCAATAAAATCCCATCTCGGACCATCATGATTCTGGTTGAAAGCACCAATCGGGTTGAGAATAATTCCACCACGCAAATTCAACAATGGATGAAACTCCATATCGATTGCTGCGAATTCAATGTTGATTTCTTTGGTACCATCTTCAAATTCAATCTCTGAAAAAAACTTGATCTTCTTAGCAATTGTAGATGAAAGGAACAATGTCATTCTCCGCATTTGAAATGAAAAACCATCCGTTATACCATCGGTTTGCATGTATTGCGTATTGGCCTCAAGGTATCCGCCAATAGCCACGGGCAACTTGCCTGCCGTTAAAAAAGGACGGTTATATATCGCGTCCATATTGAGTTTGGCTTTCGAACTATCTATCGGAATTCGTTTCAAAACAGAACTCGTATCCGTTTGAGCAATTGATGGAGAAGCTAAAGCCAGAAGCATTATTAGAGCAACAATATTATAATTGGATATAAATATTTTCATTGTCGGTTGTTGTTTTAAATGATTGTAAATTCTGTTCAGCAGGAGGATTTTGAACCACTCCCTTATTCGAAAACTCGCTTCCATGGCATGGGCAAATCATATACTCACCTTGAGGTTGCAATTCACAACCTTTGTGAGAACACTCCATGAGCAACGCAGAATAATCTTCTTCCCCTAACTTGTATACACATATCGGAAAATTCAATCGGTCTGATTTTACCAAAACATATTTTCTGGAAGTAGTTTTATCTTTCTCAACCGAAATAAATTCTGATTTTTTTTGCTGCGCTCACTGTGCTCGAGAGTCAGGTTTTGAGAAGGCAATTATAGATCATAGTTATATTGATGATGAAGATAATGAGGAAGCTAGCGGACTTAGAATTTC
>JAZKGH010000044.1:4800-5061 GCA_040386055.1 Bacteroidota bacterium | reverse complement strand
ATTCAACCGTTGTCCGCTTTATGTTACTGATTCCAATGATGTGGTGAGTTATGCAAAAGGATGGAAACGTCCCACACTTGGTAAGAGTTTATACTATAACCGATGCAGTCCTAAGTATTCAGGATTATCCATTCCAGTGAATTGGGTTGGAATCCGTAACCCAAGAGTAACCGGTAATGGTTATATGGGATTTAGTGCCTACAGGGATCCTGTTCCGGGAGGAGATCCCGGCTTCCGCAGAGAATACATTCAAACGGAGCT
>JAZKGH010000044.1:0-4790 GCA_040386055.1 Bacteroidota bacterium | reverse complement strand
TTTTAGGATATGCTGTTAAAAATGTAGGAGCATTATTCACTTCGTCTCCTGTTACCCGTAACGACTCCAATGAAATCAATGCAATACCTCAAATAGAATCTACAAGTTATATTACAGATCGTATTAACTGGACAAAGGTTTCCGGAAGTTTTACAGCAACCGGAGGAGAACAATACCTCACCATTGGCCGCTTCGGGGCTGAAGCTATGGATCAGGTTTTAAGCATCAACGGATCGCAAGCCAATCAGGCTTACTATTATATTGATGATGTGATATTAATTGACTCTTGCGCCACCTTTGACCTAACAGTTGAAAATATTCTGGGTGCAGATTCTTCCTTTTGCAAATACAGTTCATTCTCCAAGCAGCTGAATGCTACCAATACTCAAGCCACCAGTTACCTCTGGAAAAATGGAGCTACATTCCCTGTGATTGCGATAACCGATACCGGAAAATACTGGGTAAGAATGTCGAATGGCATTTGTGTAAACGTGGATACCATAACCATTTCCAGCAATAGTAAACCCATTGTAGATTTAGGTCCGGATACGACAATCTGCTTTAATCGTCCGGTAACATTAAAAACAAAGAAGACGAAAAGTTTCTATACTTACAACTGGTATATATTTACTTCCGGATTAAACTTTGGAGTGGGGACTAATAGTACCTACACAGCAACCACTCAGGATTTTTTTATTGTAAAGGTCACAGACTTCAATTGTTCTGCTTATGATACGATTCTCGTATTTAAATCAACTATGGATACGCTGATTATGCGTACCGATACAAACCTTTGCCGGCAGGCACATTTTTTACTCAATGCCACAACAAGAGATGCCACAAAATATAAATGGAATACGGGCGACACTACTCCAGCCATCTACACTTCAGCTCGCGAACAATATTCTGTAATTGTAAGTGACGGTTTATGTTCCGTAAAAGATACCGTGAAGATCGGATTGCAAGGGGCCGCGAAACCAACACGTGACACTGCGGCCTGCGAGAATACTTTACTATTGATAAGCGGAGACCCTAATGCAGGTTCTTATCTTTGGAACACGGGAGATAATACCCTTGATCTTGCTGTTTACAATAATGGAATTTACACCATTACACAAAGTAAAAATGGATGTACTACTAAAGACTCCATTCATGTAACTATTGATAAAGTTCCGGTTGTTAAATTGGGAGGAGATACCAATGTATGTATTGACCCGCTTTATACGCTCACGGCTATTTCACCTTATGCCAAAAGATTTATCTGGAATACTGGCGACAGCACCGCAACTATTCAGATTGGCTCATCCGGTATGTTTGCCGTGCGCACCGAAAACAATACGTGTTGGGCAGGCGACACCATCGAGATCCATACACAACTAAAGGTGCCTTTCTCCTTTGGAGAAGACGTGAGCGATTGTTTCAACAGCACAATTGTGCTTACCACCTCTCCTGCAAACCTTGATAGCTTTGCATGGAGTACGGGCGTTTCCGATTCCTTTATTGTGATAACACAACCGGGAACCTATTGGCTCAAAACTGACAAAGGTTATTGTACCAATATTGACTCCATCACCTTTTATGCAAAACCCCGACCAATAGTATCTCTTCGTAATGATACAACCGTTTGCAAAGGAACACCTATTACCATTGATGCAGAAAATCCTGATAATACAGTGATGTGGAATACCGGAGATACAAGCCATTCCATTACCAAAACCCAACCCGGTTTTTATTACGTAAAAGTAGCCAATGTCGAAAATTGTTACAGCATTGATAGCGTCAATCTGTACAACTACCCTACTCCTGCTATTCTTGAGCAAAAAAATGTGGTAGTGTGTTCCGACTCTTCCTTTACGTTACAAACAAACCCTTTGCTTAAATCCTACAAATGGAATGATGGGTCGACCAATACCAGTCTTACCGTGAATACGGGAGGTAAATACTGGGTAAGCATTGTTGACAGCTTTAATTGTGTACACGGTGATACTGCCATTGTTTCATTGCAACCACGACCGACAATACTTATTAAGGATAAAATAGAAACCTGTGACTTGAATATTAGTCTTGAACCGGAAGTAAGTTACCCGCATTACTTATGGAATTATTCAGATACGTCAAGCAGCTTTACGATAACCAAATTCGGCACCATTAACCTGAGGGTTATCGACTCTAATAATTGTAGTAACAGTATCAATATCGTAATAGAGAATAACTGTCCGTCATCTGTAAAGATACCGAATGTATTTACACCGAATAGTGATGGAATCAATGATGAAATCATTCCTGAATACCTGCATATCGTTCAAACGTCATTTAAGGTATACAATCGTTGGGGAAATTTAGTATTTGAAACAACGGATGTAACTGAAGCCTGGGATGGCAAAGATGCGGCAATAGGAACCTATTATTATGTACTTACCTGCGAAGGAAATGCCGGTGAACACTTTGCGCTAAACGGCACTATTACCTTATTGCGGTAATCTTAATGTTGAATCACTATCTTTTGTGTTGTGATTCCATTCTCACCTGAAACTGTCAGAAAATATATTCCATTCATTATAGTATTCACTGTTATATCCGCCTTATCTGTTTCGGTAACAACCTCTCCTATAATGTTTGTGAGCGTCAATTTTGTAAAAGGTAAACTTGTTATAACATGAATGGATTGCTCAGCCGGATTTGGATAGATAATCATCTTTAAAGCATCCGTTAATTCATTCATACCCGTTGGTGGAGGAACAGGCTTAAAGTAACGCTTCATATTATACCTACTCAACACAGGGTAATGGTCGCTGGTGTTGTTTTTATAACCCACAATTTGAGCGGCTGTTTGTGTGAGTACATTAGCTGAATGAGCTACATAAAATGAATCTCTCAAGTAGGTTGATATTAACTGGTGATCAATCATATTGGGGTAACTGGCCGTTGACTGTTTACCGGTTGTGGTAAGCTCATAACTTGCATAAAAATAACTTGCCGAATCATTCAAAAAATCAAGAAAAGGTGATGGTAAATAGTCTCCGTTGCTGTAAACAATTGATTCATCCAAATCATCATTCCAATCACCCAGTACAAATACCTTTTTATTCTTTCTGTTCGCATCCAAATATGCTTTAAGGTGACCCGCGGCATTCTTACGTCTGTTGTATGATGTTACTTTTTCTGCTTGAGTTCCAGTGTTTGCCTTCAAATGAAGCACATAAAAATAAAGGGTATCGGTGATATTATTGTCTTTGCTCTTCAATGCCACCTCCAACGGTGGTCGCCCGGCAAAGTCATAATTATATGCAGACTCCGTTAATATGTTACCATAGCCTACAATGCTAAACTTGCCCTTTTTCCAGATGAGTGCCGTTTTTTGCGTTTGTGAAAAAGTTGATATAACCGCATCATAAACTGCCAAGTCAGATAGTAAGGTAGAAAAGACTGTGGGATCCGAAACCTCAGCCAGTCCCCATACATCAACATCCGTATTCTTTAGCAGCGATTTTACATTATCGTATTGCAGTACCTCATCCGATGGTCCGTTGCTCTGATCACCAAACCACTCAATATTCCAATTACCAACATCCAGTAACGTATCATTTCCAACTTTGGTTACTTGTGCAAAAGCTGTTGCATGGATGCATAAAGTTACAACTACGTATATTAATTTTTTTTTCATTTTTCTGTTTTTACCAGTAACCAAATCCATGCAACAATTCCGAGACAAATGGTTAAGATCATTTGGGCTCCGTGAATCACAAAAGCCATCGCATTACCTGTTATCAATGAGACTCCAAAGATAACAAATACGTTGCTCACTAAATAATGGTATGCCCCCATTCCACCTCCCTGAATTGGAACCGAACGCCCCACACTTCCAACAGCCATGATGACAAAAGCTTCCCTTAATCCTAAAGAAGCCGTTTCATCAAAAACTCTGAACCATAAATAGGTCATCAAAAAATAACAACTCCAGATGAGTAGCGTGTATCCTAAAAAAGTTTTCTTTTCTTTCATCATCAACACATCCCGAAATGCAGACAGTACTCTGTCGGTTATCATTTTAACACGAGTTTGGCTGCTTAGTTTTTGATACAAGAAATAACATAACACGGCTACCAACAATGTTATAAAAAGGATCAACAGTAAAGGTTTATCCAGAATGGTACTAATGATGGGTTGCACAATTTCCGTTTGTACAAAAGGTTTGAGATTTCCCATGCTTAAATAAGATGCAATTCCTACAATAGCTGCCAGACAAATAATATCGACAACTCTTTCAATAAATACACTGATCAATCCCTTATCAATAGGAACACTTGCCGATTTACTCAATGTGAGACACCTGGTTATTTCACCCAAACGCGGAGTTGCAAAATTAACTGCGTAGCCAATACTCAGTGCCGCGTATAGATGTCCGGTAGGTACATTCTGATGCATGTTTTGTAAAATCAATTTCCAGCGCAGTGATCTGAAATAATATCCCAGTAAGGACACACTCATTACGGGGATGGCTACCCAAAAGTTTCCTGTTTGAATCTGCTTCCACAGATCATCAAGGTGAATATTGCGTACAGTTAAGTAGATAAGCCAACAGCCTATAACAATAAATATTACAAATTGAAAATGCTTATTTTTAAGTATATTTATGAACACTGAGTATGGTTAAAATTGTGGGGCAAACATATTATATATATAAATGAATACTGCGCATGCATAAATATAACATTGAAATTATGCGTGTGTTACACGTACGTTGCTTATTTGTATACCTCTACGACATATTGCGTATTTTGAGGTAAAAC
>JAZKGH010000043.1:0-9196 GCA_040386055.1 Bacteroidota bacterium | reverse complement strand
GAACAGTTCATTGTCCATGCAATCATTATCATCATTGAAATTAGCGTTTTCATCTTGTTGTCTTTTTAGTGATGCAGAATACTTAAGTCTTTTTGTTACAAAACACGTTAAAGGCTATAATTTCCTCTTCTGTTATTCAATACTAAATAGAAGGAATTATAATAAAAAATACATGCGATTGATCAGTGGGAGACAGCCTTCAATCCGACAATTGAGGCAATCAGTGTTACAATAAAAAATACACGCCAAAAGTCCGCTGGTTCTTTGAAAATGAAGATACCCGCTAATACGGTTCCAACAGCACCAATACCGGTCCACACTGCGTATGAAGTTCCGATAGGTAGGGTTTGTGTAACCTTATATAATAAAAACATACTTATAGATAAACACATAAAAAAACCAAGCATCCACAATGCGGCTGGAGTGCCTGTATTTTCTTTTGCTTTTCCCAAACAAGTTGCAAATCCTACTTCAAATAATCCGGCAATAATTAAGAGTATCCAGTTCATGTTTTAATACTATTAGCAAACAAAAGTAAACATTATCCTGGTGTGCAGATGTACAAATTTGATGATGGGATTAAGGAATTGAGGGATTAGGAGATTAAGTGTTATAGCTTAACATAAAAAAAATCCTGCAATGTTTATTGCAGGACTTTTTTATAATGATATATGTTGTTACAATACAATATCACCTAACTTGGTGGTTATGCCAATAGATACATTAACATCATTAATGGTAACCGAATTAAGGGGAGCGGATGGATTAATAATAATACTATAGTTTCCGGCCGGAATACCGCACAGTAAAAAGTATCCGTCTTTATTAGCCACTGTAGTAAAAGAAACATTGTTGCTTGAGATTGCTGTTATCAGAGTGTAGGAGTCTACCGGTGTAATTTTGCCGCTCACAGATCCACTAAATGCTTTTTCAATGGTACGAATTACAGGTTTCAATTTGTAGGTTCCGTTGCCGGTTTCTACAATGGATTTATTGGCATCAAAATCCAGCAATACGCTGTACAAAACACCACCTTGTAAACTTTGATGTACTTGTATTTTTAATCCGGATTGATCAGCACTTGGAGTGCTTAAAGGGTAACTTACACTATCAATAACCACCGAATTGTTCGGTCCAAGAATCAGTCTGATTTGTTCAACACGAGAGTTATCTAGTGTGCCAAAAGCAATCAGTGTATCTATTCCGTTCGAAAAGTTCAGAAGGTTATAGATTCCTGCATGTATATTTAATGCAACAGCTTTTCCATCAGATCCCGTTACTTCAACACCTCTTACATCAACATACACCGCCTCATATTTGCCCGGTGCATCGGTCATTCTCATTTCGTAAGGGTAACTTTCCGTTGGGGTGTCCTTCTTACAGGCATTCATCATCGCAACTGTTCCCAGCAGGATGGTACATAAAATCAAATTTAGTTTAGTCATGGTATGTGTATTAATCCTTATGAATGGATTTTCACAAGGCTTCAAATTTCGGTTGCTGCAGTTAAATGCGAGTTATATAGTTATGGTTGTTTGTTACATGATTACGAGCTAAAAGGTCCACCTGTTCCTATCCATCCTGATTATTGAAGCAATCATCTCTCTTTTAACATAGTCGTCTTTCCTCTTTCAGACCAGTGGTCTTCGTTATTTCCTATTCCTTTAGTATACTTACAAAATGAAAAAAGTACTCTTTGTTTGTCTGGGAAATATTTGCCGTTCACCTATGGCACATGGTATCTTTCAGTGCATGGTGGATGATGCGGGATTAAGTGATCAGATTGTAGTGGATTCGGCCGGAACAACATCGTATCACATTGGTGAATTGCCCGATAAACGTGCACGCCAAACGTGTCAAGAGCGGGGTGTTAAATTAACACATCGTGCAAGAGCATTTTCTAAGGATGATTTTGAAGCCTTTGATTACATTCTCGCAATGGATAAACAGAATCTGTTAAATATTCAAAAATTGGAACCTGCGCAACATAATGCATCAGTCAAATTAATGAGAGCATACGATGCAAAGAAACCCAATGCAGATGTTCCCGATCCGTATTTTGGAGGGATGGATGGCTTTGTTGAAGTGTATGATATGCTCGAGAGAAGCTGTGCTGAGTTATTGGTTGATGTGTTGAAGAGTTGATTAAGGTTGAGTTGTTGATAAGGTTAATAGAGTTGATTAGTTAATTGTGACAATATAGAATAGGATAAGAAGCCAATAGCTAACGCATCCCACATGAAACATTATAACATAACAATTACCGGAAAGGTACAGGGCGTTTTCTTTCGAAAGTATACCGTTGAGCAGGCATTAAAATTAAATGTGAACGGAGTTGTGCGGAATGAGGCTAATGGTGATGTATACTGTGAAGTTGAAGGAGAGGAGGATGTGTTGAAACAATTCGCGAAGTGGTGTTGGAAAGGTTCTCCATTTTCAAAAGTAGAAAAGGTATCAATAACCGAAGGCGTGATGCAACACTTTCAATTATTCGAAATCAAACGTTAAGCGGAATGTCAGGCTGAGTTTATCGAAGCCCCCAATGTATGTTTGAACATTTTTCTTCATATGTGCAGCGCTTCGATACTTAGAGTCTTTCTTCCTACTTTATTTTTGTGTCTTCGTGTACAAAAGCTTTCATTCGAAAATGACTATTCCTTCTTCCCGCTATAAATATCCGGCATTTGCAATCCGAAATATTTTGCTCCAATGCGAATAAGTGCAATAACTACTCCCGAAAGTATACTGATAAGGTTACGGTCATCCATAAAATGCATCAATCCGAAAAATACAATGCCACCCGCAATACATGCCGATGCATAAACATCCTTTCGGAACACATAGGGAATTTCATTGAGCACTACGTCCCGGAAGATGCCGCCAAAGCAACCCGTAATGGTTCCCAAAGCAACACATACCATAGGATGCAGGTTGAAAGCAATACCCTTATCAATAGCAACTACGCAAAACAATGCAAGTCCTGCAGTATCTAACCAAAACAATAAATGCGTATATAAACGAATGTATTTGTTGAAGAACAAAGCCAGCAAGTATGCAACAAGCAAAGTTGTGATGGCTTGTAAATCGAGGATCCAAGCTACTGGCAAGCTGCCAATTAACATGTCACGCAATGTTCCACCACCAATTGCCGTAATAAATGTAATGACCAATACCCCAAAAATATCAAGCCGTTTTTGCATGGCCGATAAAGCACCCGATACTCCAAAAGCAATGATGCCCAATAATTCAATCGTGTTGTGGAAGGTGAAAAACATTATAAATCCAAGCTTAATTGATCGTTAAGTAGCGTAAAGGATAACCGGTGAAAAGGAGTGATGCCAAATTGTTTGATGCCTTCACGGTGCAGAACTGTTGGGTAGCCCATATTATGGTCCCACCCGTAATGAGGATGTTCTTTGTGAAGGTCCTTCATAAAATCATCACGATAGGTTTTTGCTAAAATGCTGGCTGCTGCAATGCTTTGGTATTTGGCATCACCTTTCACAATACACTCGTGTTGAATTTTTTTGAAAGGAATAAAACGGTTGCCATCAATGAGCAGAAGTTCAGGTTCGCCACTTAGTTTTTCAATGGCACGGTGCATGGCCATAAAAGATGCACGCAAAATATTATGCTGGTCAATTTCCTGATTGGTGAGCATGGCTACACCAAAACTCAATGCTTTTTCTTCAATCTCTGTACGCAGTAATTCCCGTTTCTTGTCGCTTAGTTTTTTCGAATCATCCAATCCAACAATAGGGTAACGTTCATCTAAAATAACGGCAGCCGCAAACACCGGTCCTGCTAAGCAACCTCTTCCGGCTTCATCGCAACCGGCTTCGATAATGCCTTTTTGAAAGTAACGTTTGAGTCCCATCTGATGGTTCAAGATAATAAAGTTTCAACTTTTTCAATAACCTCGGCAAGCGCAATGCGGTTAATACAAGGATTGTCGGGATGCACACAATGTATCTGGTCACAAGGATTACAGTCCAGCACATGATGCAATACAGCCGATTGTGTTCCCCATGGATAAAACACAAAGGGTTCACCCGGACCATATAATCCGATACATTTCGCTCCGCTTACGGCAGCAATGTGCAGAGGACCACTTTCATTTCCAACGTATAAGGTACACAATGATGCAAGAGCCGAGAGTTCGGTAAGGTTAAAGAAACCGGCCGTTGAATAGGTTTCAAATGGGAGTTTAGATTGCAGTTGTTTGATTTCTTTGATTTCTGATTTGTCACCGGTGAAAACAATGTTCAGTTTCTTCTCTCTTTTGAGATACGTAGCCAATTGCTCATATTGATTCCATTTGCGCAATGCTCTGCGCGCTCCGATATGCAGCAATGCAAAAGCCCCGATATTGTGGTCGATTAAAAAGTCCTCTGCTTTTTTCTGATCTGTTTTACCGGTATAAATATGCGGAGAAATATTTCGGTTGTGCTCATCAATAATGGATTCTACCACCTGTAAATTTGTAATTACTTCATGTGGGTGTTTGCCGGCCTGACTATTAGCAAACCTTATGGTAGCCCTATCCAGACGAAATGGAGGCCAATGGGTAATGCTAAAGACGATACTTCTCCATGTGCCACGTAAATCAATAATCAAATCATATTTGTGTATGAGGTCACCAAAATTAGAGGTGAGATGTGTGATGGCAGGATTGTTATTAAGCAACGTAATAGCCGATGGCTTACAGAGCAAGGTTATTTTTGCATCAGGAAATTGTTGCTTTAACATCGTAAACACATGAAGAGTGTAACACATATCACCAATCTCATCCTGACGGATGCACAAAATATGTTTAGGTACAAATGCTTGAATATCCTTGTTTCGGTTGATCGTCTTGGTGAGCAACATCGAAGCCAGGTATACCAGTTTTTCGGGCCATGTTTTTCGGTAGGATTTCATGCATTGCAATGATAAAGTATAATGTTTACATTTACCGATTCCATTTGGCATGCAAAAGAAGTTTCTATCCAATTTAGTTATCACGTTGGGCGCTAACCTGCTGGTAAAGCCATTATGGATTTTGGGTATTGACCGTACCTTTCAAAACAGGTTAGGGCTCGAACAATATGGGATTTACACAAACCTTTTTACCTTCTCCCTTATTCTGGGTTTGTTACTTGATTTTGGTATCAATAATTATAATTCATCAAGCTTAGCACGTACTCCCGGTCTGCTGACCAAACAATTTGTTCCATTGCTTTCGCTTAAAGGATTGCTCGGGCTTGTATATGTGACGCTCACTTTACTGTTGGGAATGTTTTATGGTTTTGGCAAACACGAATTATACCTGCTGGTCATGTTAAGTCTGAACCAATGCATGGCATACGCTTCAACCTATTTTAGAAGTACTCTCACGGGATTGCAGTTCTATCGTACGGATGCTTACATTTCAGCTGTTGATCGTTTAACGATGTTGATTGGGGGAACAGCATTGTTATTCTTATGGACCACGGAAGTGAGTATCGATGTATTTGTATACCTGCAAAGCGCAGGGTACTTCATTGCTATGCTGGTGAGTTTGGGGGCCTTAACTCCTCACCTTAAGGCTATTCAATTTAAGATGGAATGGGAGCAGCTCAAACCGGTTTTCTATAAGTCGTTACCCTATGCAACACTTGCTTTAATCATGATGTTGTATACACGTTTAGATGTATTGCTTATCAAAAAACTATTACCCGAAGGTGATACAGAAAATGGCATGTACGCACAAAGTACACGTTTGCTGGAAGCCGTTAATATGATGGCAGTATTGGTAAGTGGTTTATTGCTTCCTATGTTTTCAGCTATTATCAGGAAACGTCAATCAATAACCCCATTGGTGAAACTGGCTATGATGGTGTTGCTTGTTCCTGCCATAATGGGTGTAGTATTTTGTTATGTATATGGTTCCGACATCATGAACTTATTATATCTTGATACCAGTGATTATCAAACTAGCGTATTTAAGCTATGCATTTCATCTGTACTACCAATGTGTGTGATGTATGTATTTGGGACGCTGGTCACCGCAAAAGGGAAAATGACAGTATTAATTCGTTTTGCTCTTGTTGCATTGGTATTTAATGTTGCCGCTAATATATATGTTATACCAAGGTATGGAGCTTTAGGAGCTGCCGGTGTTGCATTAGTTACGCATTCCATTATTGCCGTTTCCAATACATACGTGGCACTTACCCGTTTACTATTAAGTATAACACTGGTTCATTTGGTTAAATTTCCCCTCTTCGGGTTCTTATGTTATGCAGCATTGATAATTTTCAGGAGTCAGGAGCTGTTTTCCATACCCGTTCTATTGACACTATATGTTTTTATTGGATTGCTTTTATCATTGGTACTTCAAATTATGGATAGAGACACACTGAAAAGAGCTATCAAACGTTTGCGAGAATAACGTCCTTTGTTAGGGGCGATTTTTTTATATTTTTGTGCCAACCACAACTCAATCGATGAATCAGAAACGCAGTCAGTATAACTTCGAATTTATAGAAGTATTAACTTTTTTGTACAAATGGAAAAAGCAATTATTCATCATTTGTATTACCGCAGCCGTACTTTCCTACCTGGCATCGGGGCCTTGGCTAATAACACCTAAGTTTCGTTCAGCCGCTACATTCTATCCGGGAACAGTTAATTCTATTTCATCCGCATTGTTTTTTAAGCTGCGCGAAAAAGCCCGTGACCCCTTGATGTTTGGTGAGATTGAAGAAACGGAACAGTTCATGCAATTACTCGAGTCGGGTGACTTAAAAGCACGTATTATTAATAAATTTAAGCTTATTGAGCATTATCATATTGATCCGAATAATGCAAATAAAAACTATCTGGTAGATATTCAGTACAACAAAAATATCAAGGTGAAACGTACCGATTTTAATTCTATTGAGATAAGTGTTTTAGATGAAAGTCCACAAATGAGTGCAGACATTGCCAATGGTGTGATGATGATGTCTGATACCATTAAAACGGAGATAAAAAGACGTGTCGCATTGCAGGCACATGAAATCATAGCCAAAGAATACGAGAACAAAGTGGCCATGATTGATTCCCTGAAACAAGTAATGAAGGATATGGGCGAAAAAGGGGTGTATGCACTTCCCGAACAATCCATCCGTTTATCGGAAGCCAGTGGAGGGCCATCCAATGCGCAGCGCAAAACGTTAGGTGAATACAGTGGTGAGTATACTTTGGTATATCAGATGTTAAGGTATGAGGCCGAAAATTTATCAGAGTTAAGAATGCGTTTGGAACAATCGAAAGTGGATGCGCGCGGTGAGATGAGCAATATTTTTATTGTAGGAAGTGCTTACGCTCCGGATCAGAAAGCAACTCCTGTTCGTTCCATCATTGTATTGCTTTCGGTGTTGTCTGCTTTTGTAATGGCTTGTATTGCCATTGTGGTGTCGGAGAAACTCAAAGAGCATAAATTAACAAAATAAATGCTTCAGGAAGCGGCTAAAAACCGGGTGTTCTATGGAATTAGTTTAGCATTTATTGCTATCAATACCCTTGCTATACCATTTGATTTTCCATGGATTAACCTGCTCCCATTTTTATTATTGTTCAGTTTCCTTATCATTTTCAAACTTGATATTTTATTACTGGTATTGTGTTTTCTGATACCTCTCTCTGTAAATATTGACGATATCGGTTTTGGATTGGGTATCAGCCTCCCCGGAGAACCGCTGATAATGCTTATCATGGCGCTCACCGTGTTTAAGTTTCTCATCCATTCCGAGTATGATTATAAAGTCTTTAAGCATCCTATTTCCAAAGCAGTATTGATCTATCTCTCCTGGGTATTCATTACCAGCTTCAGCAGTGAGGCTCCAATGGTATCTTTTAAATACTTCCTTTTTGGTTTGTGGTGGTGTTTTACTTTCTGGGAGTGGCCTTGTTCCGCAAGTACGGGAATATTCAGAAATACCTTTGGTTGTATATCATCCCGTTATGCGGAGTGGTGGTGTATACCCTCATTAAACACAGTGCCTATAATTTTGATCAGCATTATTCCTTTACCATTCAGCAACCTTTTTATGTAGGACATGGAGTATATGCAGCAGCCATTGCTTTTTTTGTTCCCTTGTTGTTTATCTATCTGCTGTTCCCTTCCAAATTTGGAATGAACGCGATTACCTGGCCAACAGTATTGGGAATATTGACGTTATTGTTGACGGGGCTTTTTTATTCTTATACACGTGCAGCATGGATTAGTATTGCCGCAGCAGTGATGGCATTAGTTCCTTTAATGGCAAGAATCCGACTCAAATCACTCCTCATTATGATTGTAGTAACTGCAGTAATCGGTTTGGTGTTTTCGAGCCAGATTGTGTACCTAATGTCTCGTAATCAGGATGAGTCAAGCAAAGACTTTTCAGAACATATCAACTCTATTTCCAATATCAAAACAGATGCCTCCAATGCCGAGCGTATCAACCGTTGGGTCTGCGCAATTGAGATGTTTAAGGAAAGGCCTGTGTTTGGCTGGGGCCCCGGAACCTATAAGTTTGAGTATGCTCCTTTTCAAATGGCTAAATACCGTACCGTTATCAGTACCGATTTTGGTGATGGCGGAAATTCGCATAGTGAATATTTGAATCCGTTATGTGAAATGGGACTGATTGGAATGTTGACAATTCTGTATTTATTCTATCATGTACTCAATACCGGATTTAATTTATTCTATACTGCCCGCAAACTAAGGGTAAGACTGATGTCGCTGGCTATTACATTAGGTATGATAACTTATTTTGTTCACGGCCTGATGAACAACTACAGCGAAACGGATAAGATTGCTGTCCTTTTCTGGGGTGGATTTGCCATGTTGACGGCTATGGATATGTACCATAATGGAAAGGTTAAAAACTAAACTACCTGCCAATAGTTAGCTGCCTTCAACCATTTACTTCTTATAGCTAAGGCAACTTTCCGTACTATACTAATTATCTCATCATCAAATTATCTCATTCACTCATTTCCTCAAGCATGCGCAGCAATCAATAAATCAATGTCCTTTTGGTAAATATTCAATCGCTTACCGATATGTTTATTCGTTAGATTGCCTTTATAGATATAGACTCCGCTTCGTGCATATTGATGTGTCCAAATATAATCTGTAATAGACCCTGATTCTGAAATATCCAATAGGATAGGAGTAAGGATATTGCTTAAAGCATAG
>JAZKGH010000042.1:0-11030 GCA_040386055.1 Bacteroidota bacterium | reverse complement strand
AATGCGGCAAACATCAACGGCATTTTTACTCCTGTTTCATTTTCTTTAATACCACTCATGTATTGCAACAACCGCCACCATCTTACCATATCATAGGTGTATTCGGCAATAAACGCACGATCCCTTGCCCCCCATTGAGAGTTGGATTTTAACATCCGCTCAATCACTTTATCTGCATACTTCTTCTCGAAAAATATTTGACGCGAACAATCCAATACCGCTTTCATCAAATTGGGAAACAATTTCACTTTACTGTAATCGCGTTCAGGTCTTTCTTCTTTCTCTTTATAGTGTTTCGGTCTGCGTTGCATACGTATAATCTTTTAAAATTCGTAGGTGTGAAGGTAAATAATTGTTGAGCCTGTTGGGTAATAATTTCACCCAGCCAATGGGTAATTGTTGATAGGTGAGCACTGTCCAGCCTCTTAAGTTTGTATCAAGAATTAAATTGTCTTTGCGTAAGTATTTTATAGCTTCCTCTTTAGTGATTTCAAGTCGCTGAACCGATTGCGACAATACATTACTCAAAGCTAAATGATGGGAAGGAAGCAGTTCATTTTTGGCAAAAGTGCCCATGAAGATGCCTGCATTTTTCAGATATAAATGATGTGTGAGTTGCTGAAAAGATTCAGCCAGTGAAACAGGAATAGCATGTACTCTTTCACCTACCATCACAAACTCAAAATCATCATGATTATTTAACCAGGGACGTACAGAATCAAGTTGTGGTTTACTGATTTTGTCTTTACGTTTATAGGGCCTTCCTTTTTGCGGCTCTATATCTTTAGGCTTTTGCAGGCAGGTGATAAACAACCCCTCGCCTTTTACTTTGTGGGGTAAAAAACGATAAGCAAAAAGTGTATCATCTAAAGAGCTTGCAATTGGCCATTCTTGTGGAAAGGGAATATCAACCGAACTGAGGTTCCACTCCTTCATCATCCACTTCACATTCTGCTCATTTTCGGCAAGGTTGTAGGTACATGTAGAGTAAATAAGGAAACCACCCGGCTTCAGGCTTTCCATTACATCAGCTACAATACGTTGCTGACGAGATTCACACAATGCAACATTATCAGTACTCCATTCCTCAACAGCATGTTTATCTCTGCGAAACAACCCCTCACCCGAACACGGAGCATCAATAACGATGATATCGAAGAAGTCTTTCAGCGATGTAAAATCCTTTGGGTCATTATTAGAGATCACCACATTAGGTTGTCCCCATTTCATCAGGTTTTCTTCCAGCACTCCCGCCCTGCTTTTGATAATTTCATTGCTCACCAGCAAGTCCGTTGATTTCAATAAACTATTGATGAGGGTACTTTTACCACCCGGAGCAGCACATAAATCAAGCACTTTCACCTGTTTTTCATATGAGGCCAACACCTGCTTTAACACATGATGCAAAAACATGGAAGAACTTTCCTGCACATAATATGCACCTGCATGAAACAACGGATCAAAAATAAATTCAGGTCTTTGGTTTAGGTAACGCCCTTCAGGACACCACTCTACCGGAGTTTCACCGGCAAAACAGCTGCTTGATTTAAACGGGTTGATGCGCACTGAAGTAGTTGCCGGTTCATCCAGTGCCCGCAAAAAAAATTCGGACTCCTCACCAAAGAGTGTCCGAATTTGTTGTATAAAATCTTGAGGATAAAGAGTTGACAAGCTACAGCGTTTTGGCTGCAAAGGTATTGAATTCTGTCTTCAATTCAGCAAAGAGATTGGTAAATGTTTCAGCGCGGTCTCTTAGTTCTGTATGATCAGGAGCCGTTTTGTGTTCTGTTGCTACAGGATTTGCCTCTACTTGATGAGCCATTGCGGACTCAGCGGCATGAATATCATGAACCAAAATATCCATTACCTCACGTTGGCGGATAAATTGATTTTGAAAATGTTCCACCTTTGAAGTGATTTCCACCTGATTGTTGGCTTTGGCAATTTCTTCAAGTCTGTTTTCAAAAGATTCAATTTCATCTTTGCTTAGTGCCAGAGCACTAAGCCAGTTTTGTTTTTCTGTATGCAAATCGGTTAAATGTACTTTGGTATCCATGATGTTGGTTTGTTTAATTCGTTACACAAAGATGGTCCGTTCAGCGCCTTATAAACATGATGCTTATCATACCCTCCTTAAAATTTTGTTAATCTAACCGATGCTTGATTTGTGTATAGAAAATTATCATTAATTTCACCGCTTGAACAAATCAATCTATATGAAGAACATTCGCATTGTTATTCTAAGTTTACTATCTCTTCTTACTCTATCAACACAAGCCAAAGACGGCTACACCATTACCCTTAAAATAGCAGGATTGCCTAAACAAAAATTATTGCTGGGTTATTATTATGGCGACAAGCAATATGTGAGGGATAGTGCCATTACGGATGTAACAGGAAAAGTTGTATTCAAAAGCAAAGACAATATTGAAGGCGGCATTTACCTGATTGCCAATGAGCAGAAATCATTACTATTTGATTTTGTATTAAGCGAGTCTGAATTCTCGCTGGAAACAGATACAAGTGATCTTATTGGCAACATGGTGGTAAAAAACTCACCTGAGAATACAGCTTTCTTTAACTACTCGAAATTTACGACCAAAGCCGGCAGAGAGGCATACAAGCTGGAGGAAAAGATTAAAGAGGCCATCGAATTAAAAGATACAGCTGCCACTACTAAATATAAAGCAGAGCTTCGCAAAATTGAAGAAAGTGTAGGTGAATACCGCAAAAAAGCAATCGCGGAAACACCTGCTATGCTGATCTCCAAAATTTTCAGAATGATGCAGGAAATCACTGTTCCTGAGCCACCAAAATTACCGGGTGGTGGCATTGACTCTATGTTTCAATACAATTACTACCGCGAACATTACTTCGATAATTTTGATTTCACGGATGATCGCATCGTGCGCACCCCAATCTTTCATCCGCGCCTGCAAAACTATATTGTAAAAATTACACCTCAGATTCCCGATTCTATTAACAGAGCCGCTGATTTTGTGATCAACAAAGCCATGAAATCAAAAGAGATTTCGAAATGGTGCATTTACTGGATTACCAATTACTACGAGACTTCACAATATATGGGTATGGATGCCGTGTTTGTGCATATGGCCTTAAAATATTATCAAGACAAAGCACTTACCTTTTGGGTAGATGAAACCTTGCGTTATAAAATTGTTGACCGCGCCAAAACACTTGAATTTAACATCTTAGGCAAAAAGGCTCAGAATCTTACTTTACCGGATACAGCAGGTAACTATCAATCGCTTTACAATATTAAAGCTGATTATACAGTAGTAGTATTTTGGGATGCTACATGCGGACGTTGTAAGGAAGAAATGCCAAGATTATTGGAACTCTACAATGAGCAAAACAAAACAGTAAAGATGAAAACCGGCAAAAAAGTGGATGTATATGCGGTGAGTTTAACGGTAGAAACCAAAACATGGAAAGACTATATCCGTAGCATCAAAATTCCGTGGACCAACGTACATGACCCTAACCATGAATCGAACTTCAGAAAATTGTATGATGTATACAGCACTCCTGTTGTATACTTGCTTGGAAAAGACAAGAAAATTATCGCTAAACGTCTTTCGATTGAACAAGTGAAAGAGTTTATTGAGAAAGGTATCACTGAATAAAATTCGAATATTCAATCTCGAATTTCGAAAAAATTATAAATAGAGAAAAAATGAAATACATAAAGAGCACTGCCTGCGGGCGGTGCTTTTCTGTTATAAAAATAGGACCGCTTATCCTTTTCTGTTGTTTTTTTAACCGGCATTCCGATTATATTTGGCTGTTAAACTTCCACTATGAATAAAATACTATTGGTGATTAAACGGGAATACCTTACCCGTGTACGCAAAAAATCGTTTATTATCATGACGATTGCAGCTCCTTTGCTGATAAACTTACTTCAAAAGAAACACTCAGGTTTGTATATGGGCCGCAACCCGAAGAAAAAAGCACCAAGACTTTTTTAGAAAATGAACATTACTACGCGCTCCTCACCCTCTCCGATTCCACTTTAAAAAAGATTGACCTGGTGGCAGTTGATCAACCTAGCTTATCAACTGTAGGTTATATTGAAAGTCAATTGGCCGATGTATTAAAACAACGTAAGCTGGAAGGCATCGGAGTTTCTAAAGCGCAGATCGAAGAAATAAATGATGTGAACATTCAGATTAATACGGCAAAAGCAACCGATGAAGGATCTGAAAGCAGTAGCGCGGCAGCCAGCAGCGCTATTGGTTTTGCGGCCGCTTTACTTATTTATATGTTTATCTTTTTATATGGTGTGCAGGTAATGCGTGGTGTAATCGAGGAAAAAACAAACCGTATCGTAGAAGTGATCATTTCATCACTCAAACCTTTTGAACTGATGATGGGTAAAATCATTGGCATAGCTTTGGTTGGACTTACACAGTTTGTGATCTGGATTGTTCTGGTTACCATTTTGGGTGGCGGTTCTTCCGGACTGATTGCTTCGCAAATGAATATATCACCGGAGGCTCAGGGTGCATTAGCACAGAGTGGAAAAGCCGTGAGCGAATCGGGTTCGTTTATCAATGCCCTATTAAGTTTTAATTACACATATCTTATCTCTGTATTTTTATTCTACTTCACAGCTGGATACTTATTTTACGGTGCCTTGTTTGCAGCCATTGGCTCGGCTGTTGATAATGAAACCGACACACAACAATTTATGTTACCGGTTACCATGCCGCTGGTATTGGCATTGGTATTGGCACAAAGCGCAGTGATTAGCAACCCTAACGGGGCTATGGCTTTCTGGCTCTCCATTATTCCGTTTACCTCCCCTGTAGTGATGATGGTACGAATGCCGTTCGGTGTACCCACATGGGAACTATTTTTATCAATGGGCTGCATGATACTAGGCTTTATAGCCACAGTATGGTTAGCAGGACGTATCTACCGCATCGGTATTTTGATGTATGGTAAAAAACCGAGTTATAAAGAAATTGGAAAATGGTTGTTTGCTAAAGGATAGAAAGAAGATTTCGGATTGGAGATGTTTGATTTCGGATTTGTAGGTTACAGAATAGATGATGTGCGGTGGTTGAGCGGAGTCGAAACCACATGATTTAACTATAGACAACCGTTTTAAAGAATGCATGTCATCCCGCTATAGCGGGAGAAGTAGACCTCCGGTATGGTTTAATAAGAAGATAGATGATGGAGCTTAGTTAAGCCAAATTATTATGTATTATGACTGAACATTTAAATATCAAGCTAACATATGATTCCTATGCTAAACGGGTTAAAAGCACTTTCGGGTGGACTACACTTCCATATATTATCCTTGCAATCATATGTATGTTTAAGACAACCCTCAATGAGTTCTTACTGATCTTAGTATTTCTCGTTTTGCTTTTTGTACTTGACTATAATCGCAGGCTTCGTTGGATTAGGTCAGTAATAAGCACTTTAGAAACAAGTTCAACCGGAATTTCATTAACGTATTTTGAAAAAGACAAGCCGTATTCAATTGTTATCCCTTGGAACAATTTAATAGTAACTAAAGGATCAACCTTTACAAAAGGTCCTAAAAAATATATTTCTATCAAGAATTCCACAGAAGAAATTGCAGTTTTTTATGCAGACACTCCTTTCGAAAACAATGAAATCGAAAATCTTTTTAAAAATTTGAATGCACTTAAAATTGCTAACACAGTATCCTAAGAGAACTTTTACTAAAGCCCAAGTCCCTTCAAATTCAGAATAACCCTCACACCCCAGTTATTATAACTGCTGCCTTTATAGCCTGCAAATACATCTGCTCTCACAATACCACTCAACGCTTCCAATCCATACCCGATTTCCTGGTAAGGTGTTTGAGATTGAACATGCAAACCATTGTAAAAGATGACCTCGCGTATACCCGTCATGTTAATGATAGGTAAACGTTTGAACAATAATCGTTTGAAATCAAACTCTGCATGTAAGGTTGTATACCCATTGGTAGTAGCAGCATTGTAATAATCCAATTGTCTGAATACATATAGAGGATCACCTGTAAGAACCGGTGCCCTGTTTCCATTGAACTGGTTGTAATCGGGAAAATACGTACGGTTGTTATAAAGGAAAAATCCATGTGTCACTTTTGCATTTACCGTTAACCAGTGTCTGAGTTTGATGCGTTCAATCACTGTAAGACTCAATTTTCCGAAATCAACCGTACTATTTAAAACAGACGGAATACCATTTGTCATCGTTACAAGGAACGTTGGTAATGAACCCTGAACATATATCTTACGACCACTGTCTAGCCTGTAACGTTGGCGGGGTGTGTAGGTAATGCTATTAACAATAATACTTGCATCATGTGTTGGCATATGATACCCGGGAACAGGTTCATTGGGTGTGATCTTCCCATCGACTTCTTTCTTAACGTAACGTGAGATATTGTCCAATTCATAACGATGATACCAGCCTGCTTCTGTTTTCCATAACAAACCATTTGTCAATTCTTTCTCGTGATTTACTTTCACATATTCCTGCTGGTAAAGTTTCAAAAAGTTACGACTGTCAACAATCAACATGATATTGCTTACAAACGGAGAAGGTCCTCCCTTTGCATTAAAGTCACTTACAAACGTCCCGCCTTCAAATGATAGTTGACCTTTGGTGAGTGGTGCATACTTGTAATCCAGTCTTGCAAAAGTGTTCACACATTGCCGTTCAAAAGGAACTCTTATTTTATGAGTGAATTGCCACTCTTTAACATCTTTCCTGATATTGCCCAACTGCCATTGCACAGCGGCTCCCCACCCATCTACCGTGTTCAGAAAGATCTCTCCTCCGGGCCCTATACCACTCCAGTCGAAGTAATTTTTCTTTTGATTGAAGACAACCCGTTTACCAAAGAAAATTCCGGCTACATCAAACCCGCCTTTATGTTTGTGTGAAGTATCCTTTACAGATGAATCTTTTTTAAGAATGAGAGAATCTAATTGTTTGTAACTAACTACCTCGCTCTCCATAAGCGGAACCATTCTGTTTTCTTTCCAGAAAGAGCTATCCCGTTTTCCGGCCAAACTATCTATCTCCATTGTTGATGAATCCTCATCCACTCTAAGGTTATTTCGCTGTTCGGCTTCCGACTCCAGTTTCATTTTATTTGCCAGCTTCAGCATTTCCAATTTGCTCAACTGTTCTTTGGCAAGTAAAGCATCTATATCCTGCTGGCGTTTGGTCTTTGGTTTTGCAGGCTTGGGTTGTACAGTTTCTTCTTTTACAATAGCAAGAGATCCGGGATCTTTCGTATGTTGTTGCACCCACTTATGATCAAGATTGGGATTGAGTTTGATTTTATAATTGCTTACAGAGGCCAGATACCGGAAGCCGCCCTCAAACCCAAAGAACCCTCCGGATACATTGATATCATAGGTTACAGGCATCCATACATAGTCATAACCGGCAACAGGACGAAAAGATGTAATGATATGAACTTTAAAATTAGATGATGACGAGGTAAGGTCGGAACTATGTATGCACCAAAGTCCTTCCATGATATACATATATCCGCTATATACATCCCGTCCTTTGCGTTTAGGAGTAATCTTTATCTTGTTTACCTCTTTGCCGTCTTCATAAAAACTACCTTCCAGCTTAAAATCATAAACAGAAAAAGCTTGTGGGGAAAGTGGTGAAACAGGACCATCTCCTCCTGTATGATACATACTTCCGCGAGCCATTTCCATGGGCTGCGGCATCCCTTCCATCGGCATCGAACTTTTTACCGATAGCGCTTTTTCTTTGTAAGTATTGGGTTGTGTAAACGTTACTTCATTAATACTTTCCTGAAGAAATGTTTTCCCTTCGATGATTCCATCTTTCTTCAATGACTTCTCAAACAAAAAAGGGATCTTATCCAATTTACCCGAACCTTTAATGTATACTTTGGAGTTATACATCAACACCTGACGTTTGTAATAAGGAGCAGCGGCAATGGCTTTACGCATAATCCAAACTGCAGGATTGGTTCTGCCGGATGATACACTTACCTCTTTTAAATTATACGCCTGTTCGGCCAACACTGGATTCGAAACAATATACTCCGATCCTACCGAGACAGTGATCATAGTTGTTTTATATCCTACCGATTGAAAATATACCTGATGCTCTCCCGGAGGCAATGTCAACTCATAAGAGCCGTCTTCATTACTGTTGGTGGCTTTTTTAGGTTCTTTACAATAGATGGTTACAAACCCTACAGGTTTGTTTTTACTATCCAGCACAACTCCTTTGACGCCTTGCTGCGCAAAGGAAATGAAGGAAACAAATATGCAAATAAAGGGTAATAATCGTTTTGGGTTCATCTCATCATTATACGATTACAATATAGTATAAGGATGAAATAAAATGTATGCAGTGTGATTTATTTTGATGAATGGTTAAATTTCAATAGATATACAACAGTTTTTTGGTTTCAAAAAATTCTTCATCAAACCATTTACTAAGTGGAAACTCTTCCACGATCAATTTTTTGTTAACCTGCTTGAGCGCTTTGATTTCTTCGCGTAAATCACCACCCTTTAATAACAGGTAACCATTAAACTTAGGATTATTGTTATCCTCTTCTATATAACCTTGTGTCCAGCGATACAGCTGCTCGCAGGGAGCAACAGCACGGCTTACAATGAAGTCGAATTTCTCTTTCAACTGCTCTACCCTGCCAATAACAAAATCCGCGTTTTGCAATCCAAGCGTTTGTGAAATGGTTTCGGCTACTGTGATTTTTTTGGCAATGGAATCACACATGGTAAAACTCACTTCCGGAAAAAAGATACTCAACGGAACACCCGGAAATCCTCCACCTGTGCCAATATCAAGTATCTGTGTATCGGGGCGGAAGGAAATGAATTTAGCAATGGCAAGCGAATGCAATACATGTTTCTCAAACAATGAATCAATATCCTTACGGGAGATCACATTGATCTTTTCATTCCACTCTTTGTACAGTTCAAAACACGCTGCAAATTGTTGTTGCTGTTGTTCTGTAAGATCGGGAAAGTATTTGAGAAGTATATCCATGGTTAAGTAATTAGTTAATAAAGTAACTGGTTGATATGTTAATGGTGTTGAAAATCTAAAAAGCAACATAGCTTAGGGTTTAAACCCTAAGCTATGTTCAATATTCATTGCAATATTAGTTAAACCTTACCAGCTCTTTGTATTACGGGTAAAGAAACCCTTTGTTCCGTAGAACAACATGAAGAAGCAAAAAAGTAAATCAGTTACAGGGAGTGACCATACCAATCCTGTACATTTTAACTTAACGGCTGCATTGTAATACACGATAAACTGTGTAATCAGTCGCAAAAAGTAAATAACGGCAACAATTGGCCAGGTTTCAATATTAACCGCCAACGTTGCAATGAGCAATCCATAAAACAAAAACAATGTTGAATAATATATACCCAGTGCCTGTTTGTGTTGAGGTTTATAATGCTTCCCCGTGGTCATATGACGCGACTTTTGACGTGACCATGCCTCAAATGTACCTTTAGCATCCGACCACGTATAACTCTCCGGACTACACTCAATAGCCACATTAGTGGGTGTAGCTGCTTCATTGATAAACAAATCGTCATCACCGCTCATAATATGCTGATGGCTTGCAAAACCCTTGTGGCGGAAGAACAACTCTTTGCGGTAAGCAAGATTTCGGCCCACTCCCATAAAGGCATTGCCACCTAAAGCAAAGGAAAAATAAAATACAGCCGTTACCATAGTTTGGAAACGCTCATATAAATTGAGCATACCCCCTTTTTTATAATGAGGAGCATACCCAAGTACAATATCTTTATTGTTTGTAAAACGGCTTTGCATAAGTGCTAGCCATTGATTACTTGCAGGGTCACAATCTGCATCTGTAAAAACCAGCTGATCATATTTAGCGGCTTTAATACCGATGGTTAAAGCAAACTTTTTTCCTGTAGGATATTTTTCCTGTTCTATCAGTTGTGATACCTTAAGGTGCTTGTATTGCAGTTGCAATTCTTCCAGATACTGCTGGGTATTGTCCCATGAGTAATGGTTTACCACTACTACTTCAAACTCGGGATAATCCTGATTGAGTATAGCCGGTAAATATTTCTGCAAGTTTTCATACTCATTGCGCGCAGCAATGATCACTGATACGGGTTCTTGTTTCTGTTTGCCCGAAGGCTGAGGTTTATAAAAGGCAAACTTCCCCAGTATTCCCAAATGGTAATACAACTGTACCAAGAGTATCAGCACCAATGCCCCTACTAAAATAAATCCGTTAATACTTATTGCTTCCAACATAACAGCGCGAAAATAGACTTACCCTTTGAGTGGGCCTCAATTGAATTTCAACAGCATGTGCAGAAACTGCCTGAAACTGTAGCAAAACAATCGAACTATAGGTTAATTACAACATACTCAGCATATCGGAAACATCAATTCCCATATGTGATTCGGTATATACACACTTTCCGTTGCTGATTAGTAATGCTTGCGGAGATTGATGCTCAACACCAAATGCAGCGGCAATTTCTGCTGAGAGTGGTTTGTTAGCCAATAAATCAAGATAATAAGGCTTGATACCACTATCCTCCTTCCAGCTTCGTTCCAGCCTTGCCAGTGCGGCTGAACTAATGGAACACCGTGTGCTGTGTTTAAATAACAGAACAGGTTGTTCGTTCGATTCGTGGGTAATATGGCTCAACTGTTCAGAGCTTTCTAATGTATTCCAGTTCATTGGTAGGTGCGCTAACTAAAATGTCATGCAACATTACGTGTTGCATGACATTCTTTTATAGAATTGATATAAATCTTATTTGATATTTAACTTGTTATTTAAGTACGGCAAAACCTTCGTTTCATAAGCATCTTCCGTTGCCTGCTTATTGTAATCAGGATTGTTGGGGTTGGCAAACGCGTGTCCTGCAACGTAATTATAAACAACAATATTTCCTCCGGCTTCTTTTACTTTCCCTTCAAAGGATTTCACGGTTTCTACATTGATATAT
>JAZKGH010000041.1:0-7121 GCA_040386055.1 Bacteroidota bacterium | reverse complement strand
AGCAGTGTTTAATGGTAAGATTATGGTGCATTTAGATGCGCAAAAAACCAATGCTTACCAACGCAATCAAAATATTTTGCTAAGTGATGATGCTACGGTGAATACAAAACCGCAGTTGGAAATTTTTGCCGATGATGTGAAATGTACCCACGGAGCAACGATCGGACAATTGGATGAAGAGCCGATGTTCTACTTACGTAGCCGTGGTATTCCCGAAGATGTAGCCCGTAAAATGTTATTAAATGCATTTGCAGACGATATAGCCGAGAAAATTAAAATACCTGAATTGGTAACCCTGTTAGAACAACGAATTGACGCAAAATTGTAATCGGTAGATTTACAATTTATCATCATTGTAGAGACGAATAATTATGCGTCTCTACAATGATGATAAATTGGCATTCCACATAATCATAAAATGAACCAACCCAATATCGATATTGAATCAATCCGGAAACAATTTCCCATCCTGCACCAGCAGGTAAATGGAAAGCCGTTGATTTATGTTGACAATGCGGCAACCACACAAAAACCTCAATCTGTAATTGACGCATTGGTCAACTATTACAGTACAGATAATGCAAACATTCATCGTGCTGCACATACACTGGCAGCCCGCTCAACTGAGATGTTTGAAGATACACGCAGAACCATTCAGCAATTCATCAATGCCCGCGAGGCCGAAGAATGTATTTTCACCAAGGGAGTAACAGAAAGCATCAATCTTGTTGCACAAACCTGGGGGCGAAAATTTCTGAATGCAGGTGATGAGGTAATCATTACCACCATGGAACACCATAGCAATATTGTACCATGGCAAATGATTTGCGAAGAGAAAAGAGCAATACTGAAAGTTATTCCAATCAATGATGCAGGTGAACTGCTGATGGATGAATACACTAAAATGTTGTCGCCTAAAACCAAACTGGTTTCATGTGTGTGGGCAAGCAATGCTTTGGGTACGATTAATCCCGTAAGAGAGATCATTGAAAAAGCACATACGGTAGGAGCAAAAGTATTATTGGATGGAGCACAGGCCGGATCACATTTAGAAATAGATGTGCAGGCAATGAACTGTGATTTTTTAGCCATTTCATCTCATAAACTATATGGTCCAACCGGAGTAGGAGTATTATACGGCAAGCGTGAAGTATTGGAAAAAATGCCTCCTTACCAAGGTGGAGGAGAGATGATAAAAGAAGTATCGTTCACCAACACAACATACAATGAAATTCCGTATAAGTTTGAAGCAGGTACACCCAATATCGGTGATGTAATTGCCTTCAAATACGCATTGGATTTTGTGAATACAGTAGGTAAACAAAATATCGCCAATCACGAAAGTGAGTTATTAAGTTATTTTGTTAAAGGGTTATTAGAACTCAATAACTCAATAACCAATAACCCAATCACTTTAGTCGGCACCGCCAACCAAAAAGTATCCGTACAATCATTCACCATCAATGGAATACATCATTTTGATGCAGGGATGATGCTGGATGCAAAAGGTATTGCCGTTCGTACAGGTCATCATTGCACGCAACCTCTAATGCAGCGATTTGGATTGGAAGGAACTATCAGGGTTTCGTTTTCGGTATACAATACCAAAGAAGAAGTAGATACAATAGTGGATGCCCTTCAGTCTATCCTGAAATTTAGTCAACGTTAACATAACAACATCTGTGATACCTTCAACAACTGATATACAAAACGAGATCATCGAAAATTTTTCGCTGTTTGATGGAGATATGGAGAGTACCTTATTTTACCTGATGGACTTAGGTAAGAAGTTGCCGGTGATGCCCGAAGAGCATAAAACAGAAGATTATATTGTAAAAGGATGCCAAAGCAAAGTGTGGGTTTACCCTGGTTTTGAAGACGGTAAAGTAACTATGGAAGCCGACAGCAATACCGAAATAACAAAAGGGCTGGTTTATTTGTTATGGAGTATATGGAATAAAAGAACACCTGATGAAATTCTGGAAACCGAATTGTTTTTCATTGATAAAATAGGCATGAGCCGAATGATCGGAAGTCAGCGAAGCAATGGATTTGCCAGCATGATCAAACAAATGAAACTATATGCTTTAGGATATAAAGCAATGGGCAGCTAACTTAATAATAGATGACAGCTAAAGGCCAAAAGCCAATAGCCCAAAGCAGCATAAATGGAAGAGAATACAAACAACGATACAACCAAGCCAATCAGAACCTTCGTAGACGTTCAGAACGAAGCTATTCAGGTTTTGCAAACGGTATATGATCCGGAAATTCCGGTGAATATTTATGAATTGGGATTGATCTACGAAGTCAATGTTTCCAATGATCTGAACATTGAGATCATCATGTCGTTAACCTCTCCGTTTTGCCCGGCAGCACAAAGTATGCCGGCTGAAATTAAGGAGAAACTTGGCATGATGGAGGGTGTAAAAGAAGTAGAAGTGAAAGTGGTGTTCGAACCACCATGGTCGCAAGACTTAATGAGTGAAAGCGCTAAATTACAACTGGGCTTTATGTAAGTACATTCGCTAAAGTTACGTGTTGTTTATTGCGGGTTACGGGTTAACTTTCTTAAGGATATTTTCGCTAACAGCTAATAGCCAATTGCTAACAGCCTTCCCATATTCAATACCCGATGGTTGAACTTCAACAAAAATTCTTATTTTCGCACCTCAATTTCGAAATAGATATACATACAATATGGCTTCTACAGCAGATTTATCAAAAGGATCATTTATCCGTCACAATGGCGAATTATGCCAGGTTTTAGAATACCAACACCGTACCCCCGGTAACTTACGTGCATTTTACCAGGTGGTATTGCGTAATACCAAAAGTGGTAAACAAATGGAACACCGTTTCCGTGCAGGAGAAAGCATCGAGTTTGTAAGAGTTGAGTTCCGTGAAATGCAATACTCTTACAAAGACGGAACAAGCATGGTTTTGATGGATCCTGAAACATTTGATCAGGTGTATATTGATGGAACATTATTAGGTGATACCGAAAAATTCCTGAAAGAAGAAATGATGATCAAAGTTGCGTTTGAAGGTGGTGAAACACCCATCTCTGCAGAGGCTCCAACCTTTGTAGTATTAGAAGTAACCTACACCGAGCCTGGTGTAAAAGGTGATACGGCAACAAATACATTAAAACCGGCAACCGTTGAAACAGGTGCCAATGTTATGATTCCATTGTTTGTTGAAACAGGAGAAAAAATTAAGATTGATACCCGCACGGGTGACTATGTTGAAAGAGTGAAATAATTTGACAATGTAATTGTATAAAAGAAAACCTCCCACGTGGAGGTTTTTTTATGTCTAATAAAAATAGCCAATTAAACATGTTTCACCTTATCCCAGCGTTTTAACTGCCAGGTAACCTCTCCAGTACAGATCAATTTCTGTTGCATATCAAAAGCCTGCACAGTATAAGTTTGAGTAGTAAGGCCGTGTTGTTGCAAGGGAAGAATGATTTCCTGTTCAAGTTGTGTTGGCGTAATTTCAAAGGATGCACGTACATTGCTTTTGGCTTGTGCATGGTAACTAAGTTTGATGTCTTTTAAAATAATGCGGTATTGTTTCGGATCCAGTGTTGTCATCAGTCCGATACCACATGCATATTCGCAGAGCGTTGCCAATGCGCAGGCATGCATTCCCTTTAAATGATTCTGATTCGATTTTTTATAGGGTAATAAAATGGCTACACGCGTATCCGAAAGTAATTCGATCGTTACCTTATGCGATCTGTTAAAGGGGATCACCCGCCATAATACTTGGTTTAATAACCATAAGTAAAAGGAAGAGGTTTTTGCTTTGTGTGCAATGGTGAATAGTTGTTTCATGTTTACATCTCCATTTGTTTACGGTTCATTGTTGAAAGTACCTCCCTGTATTCGTTCTTTATATTTTGTATGATTACCGTACAAGGTAAAATATCATCAATTAATTCCACCGATTTACCGGCACACCATAAGGTTTCATAATTGTTTCGTAATACTGATTTTTCAAGATGCCTCATTCCCCGGATCTGAATCAGCATTTTAAACCACTTTTTTGTTCGTTTGTTTTTGCTCATCCATTTTTCAAACAAGTTTTGGGTATACCCCATCTTTTGAGCAGCTGGAGTATTAATAATGGTGCAGGGTGTTCCCGAAAGTTTTTCCGTCATTACGATATCATCCATGTTAGCCACGGTGATGGCATTTTTATAGGCATCGTTTACCGTACACTCAGTACTGTTTATAAAACGAGTCCCAATCGAAACAGCATCCGCTCCCAATACTTCCATGGATAATAAAGCTGTTCCATTGGTAATCCCCCCCGCAGCAATTACCGGTTTACCGGGAAAGTGTTTTTTGAGTGCAGGCACTAAAATATGTAATGGATTGGGCCCCGCATGTCCTCCTGCACCTTGTCCTACTGCTATAAAGCCATCGCAGTTCAGGTCGTGGCATTTTTGCGCATGAGCAATATTTGTTACATCACAATATACTTTGGCTCCATAAGCATGAGCCGCTTCGATCACTTGTTTGGGACTACCCAATGAGGTAATGTAAAAGGGAACTTTATGCTGTACACAAATAGCAAGATGTTTTTCATAGAGAGGATTGCTTTTTTGAACAATCAGGTTTACTCCATAAGTTCCATTGGTGTGCAAAGTTAATTCATTGTTAAGTAACGTAAGGATAGTTTCCAGTTCTCCTTCTTTCCGGTAGTTTAATGACGGGAAACAACCGGCTATGCCATTCCGGATGGCTTCTTTCATCATCGCCTCATTCGAAACCAGGAACATGGGAGCCATAATTATGGGGAATGAAATATTTAATTGTTCGGTTACTTGATTTTTTAATTTCATAGTACTAATTTAGTATTTAATATTATGCATGCATAACAAATGTAAAATATTTTTTCATGATGGAACCAACACGTTTATTTGATTTACTTCCAAGATACGAGAAGTTATTTAACAAGTCCGACATGCTTACGTATAAAGTAAACGGAAAGTGGACGAGTTTCAGCGCGCATGAAGTACTGGAAGACGCGAACCTCATCAGTTACTCATTGTTTGATATGGGTCTGTATAAAGGTGATAAACTAAGTATCATTTCACCTAACCGCCCTGAATGGATCATGACCAATATGGGTATCATGGAAGCCGGATGCATCAACGTGCCGATTTATCCAACCATCAGTCAAACCGATTTGATCTATATATTAAATGATGCTGAAGTTAAATATGTATTTGTTCCCGGAAAGGAATTGTATGACAAGGTCAATCAGATTAAGGGAAAAGTTCCCGGATTGATCGATATTATCTCTTTTGATCCCATAGCCGGAGTAACAGATTGGAAGTCGTTGCTCGAAAAAGGTAAATTGTGTCAGAATAAAGAGAAACTTGAAGAAATAAAAGCCTCAATTGGTACACACGACTGCGCTACCATACTATATACATCAGGAACTACAGGGAACCCTAAAGGTGTTATGTTATCGCACGATAATTTATTAAGTAATGCCATAGCCAATACAGACGCGGCACCTTTCGGCAAAGATTGGAAAGTATTAAGTTTTCTTCCGTTGAACCATGTATTTGAACGTATGCTTACGGTGTTGTATTTATACCGCGGACTTTCCATTTATTATGCAGAGTCAATGGATAAGATTGCCGATAATCTTAAAGAAGTACAACCGCATTGTTTTGCAACGGTGCCAAGGTTACTTGAAAAGGTATATGAGCGTATTGTAGCGAAGGGTCATGAACTCACCGGTATCAAAAAGCAATTGTTTTTCTGGGCACTTAAGTTGGGATTGAGATATGAACTGAATGGTGCAAACGGTTGGTGGTATGAGTTTCAGTTAAAAATTGCCAATAAACTGATCTTTAGTAAATGGCGGGAAGCTTTGGGAGGAAAGGTAGAAGTGATCGTATCAGGTGGTGCGGCTTTGCAGCCTCGTTTGGCCCGCGTATTTACTGCAGCAAAAATTCATGTGTTGGAGGGTTATGGTCTTACCGAAACTTCTCCGGTGGTGGCGGTTAATTCGTTTCAACCCAATTCAGTAAAATTTGGAACGGTAGGTCCCGTTATCAAAGGGGTACAGGTGAAATTTGCAGAAGATGGCGAGATTATGGTAAAAGGTCCCAACGTAATGCTGGGTTATTATAAAAAAACTGCAGAAACCGCAGAGGTAATGGAAAACGGGTGGTTTAAAACCGGGGATATCGGAGAGTTGGTAGAAGGACGGTTTCTTAAAATTACCGATCGCAAGAAAGAGATCTTTAAAACCTCAGGTGGAAAGTTTATCACTCCCCAGTTGATTGAAAATAAACTGAAAGAGTCTCCTTATATAGAACAGGCCATGGTGATAGGAGAGGGACATAAGTTTCCTGCTGCGCTCATCATCCCTTCATTTGCCGGCTTAAAAAGTTGGTGTGAACGGAACAATATTACATACACCACGAATGAAGAAATGATTACCAAAGATTTTATTGTGAAAAAGATGCAAAAGCAGGTAGATGTTACCAATAAAGATCTTGCACATTATGAAGCCATCAAAGAATTTGCATTGATACCCTATGAATGGAGTATTGATGGTGGAGAGCTTACTCCTAAGTTAAGTTTAAGACGAAAAGAGATCATGCGCATCAATGAATCAATTATTCAAAAAATATATGCCTCTGAAGTGAAAGTGTAAATATTAAATAGTTTCAATTTCAAGGATTAACTCAAACATGGCAAAGAAAGAAACAACCTGCTCACGGATCAAACAAAGCTGGCACGCTATCAGTAGAATGTATAATACTGAAGCGGTGAATCATGAATTAACCACCACCACAGGTTTTATCCTGTTGAATATAGACAGTCACGAAGGAACACCCTCCACGCAGATTGGACCGTTGTTGGGAATGGAAGCAACGAGTCTTAGCCGGACAATGAAACAACTCGAAGAAAAAGGAATCATTAAACGGAAAAAAGACAAACAAGATGCACGTGTGGTAAGGATGGTATTAACGGATAAAGGCAAAAAGAAAAAGGAGATCTCCAAAAAAACAGTTAAGGATTTCAACAGGATTATTTCCGATAAATATTCTTCCCTGGAATTGGAGAAATTTCATTCAATGCTGG
>JAZKGH010000040.1:0-8682 GCA_040386055.1 Bacteroidota bacterium | reverse complement strand
ACGTATGGCGGCTTTGGCGCAGTATTACTGGGTGTTGCCGGTCTAAATGGTTTGTTTGGTGCTGCCAAGTATGTATTTAAATTGGTTTGTTTATTAGTTTAAGTTTTTGGCTTTTTCTTCATTAAAAAACGTAACAAAGTTTTCTAAGCTGAATTTACCAACATCTCCCGCTCCATGTTTTCGAACCGATACGGTTCCTTCTGCCTCTTCCTGCTCTCCGATAATCAGCATGAATGGGATTTTTTTCGTTTCCGCATCCCTTATTTTCTTGCCAATCTTTTCGCTCCGGTCATCAAACGGACCGCGAATATCTGCTTTATTTAGCACATCCACAACTTTTTGCGCGTAGTCATGATATTTTTCACTTATCGGCAAAACAGCAATCGGTTCAGGAGTTAACCATAAAGGGAAGTTTCCGGCACAGTGTTCAATCAGCACGGCCACAAAACGCTCCAGCGACCCGAATGGCGCGCGGTGAATCATTACCGGGCGGTGCTTCTGATTATCGCTACCAGTATACTCCAGCTCAAAACGCTCAGGCAGGTTGTAATCTACCTGAATGGTTCCCAACTGCCATTTACGGCCAATTGCATCTTTTACCATGAAATCAAGTTTAGGTCCGTAAAATGCGGCCTCTCCTAATTCCACAACAGTTTTGAGCCCTTTTTCGGCAGCCGATTCAATAATTGCAGCTTCTGCTAAGGCCCAATTCTCATCCGATCCAATGTATTTGGTTTTATTATCAGGGTCACGTAATGAAATTTGAGCTGTAAAGTCTTTAAAATCCAATGCTTTAAATACATATAACACTAGGTCAATTACCTTACAGAACTCTTCTTTTACCTGATCGGGACGCACGAATAAATGCGCGTCATCTTGGGTAAAACCACGCACACGGGTCAATCCATGTAATTCACCTGCCTGTTCGTAGCGGTATACCGTTCCAAACTCAGCATAACGTACCGGTAAATCTTTATATGACTTTGGTGATACTTTGTATATTTCGCAGTGATGCGGGCAGTTCATAGGTTTCAGGAAAAACTCCTCGCCTTCACGTGGCGTAGAAATCGGTTGGAACGAATCCGCACCATATTTTTCGTAGTGACCTGAAGTAATGTATAGATTCTTATTACCGATATGCGGAGTGATTACAGGTAGATAACCCGCCTCAACCTGCGCTTTCTGTAAAAACTGAACCAAACGCTCACGCAACATGGCTCCTTTAGGCAACCACAATGGCAATCCCATTCCCACTTTTTCAGAGAACGCAAATAGTTCAAGTTCCTTACCCAGCTTACGGTGATCCCGTTTTTTTGCTTCTTCCAGTAACGTCAGGTATTCATCCAGCTCCGATTTTTTAGGAAACGTTACTCCGTAAATACGGGTCAGTTGTTTGTTTTTTTCATCGCCTCTCCAATATGCACCGGCAACGCTCATTAACTTGATGGCCTTGATAAATCCGGTGTTGGGAATATGCGGTCCACGACATAAGTCGGTAAAATTTCCCTGATTGTAAAAAGTGATGCTTCCGTCCTCAAGACCTTCCAGTAAATCCAATTTGTACTCATCTCCTTTTTCCTTGAAATAAGCAATGGCATCCGCTTTCGAAATCTCTGAGCGTTTATATGGATTTGCCTGTTTGGCAAGCTCCGCCATTTTATCTTCAATCTTTTTGAAATCGTCACTTGAAAATTCTTTTCCGCCAAAATCCACATCATAGTAAAACCCGGTTTCAATTGCAGGACCAATTCCAAACTTTGTTCCGGGATATAGTGCTTCCAATGCTTCGGCCATCAAATGGGCTGAAGAATGCCACATGGTTGTTTTTGCTTCCTGATCATTCCAGGTAAGTAACGTAAGTGTTGAATCTTCATTAATAGGACGCGTAGCATCCCAAACTTCTCCGTTTACTTTAGCGGCTAATACATTGCGGGCCAATCCTTCGCTAATGGATTTGGCTACATCTAAGGCGGTTACTCCCCGTTCATACGAGCGAACGGAACCGTCAGGCAGGGTGATATTCATATTACTCATAAAGGCCTGCAAAATAGTGCATCTCACCCAATTGTAAAATCTTTATTTTCGGCTGTTTTCAAAAACTTTTTACCTGCAAATTGAGCTTTTATAATCCCTGTATAAGGATATGATTGTCGACTCGGCAAATCGTAAACTATTTTTTCTCCAATCTATTCATCCCCTCTTTCGCAAGGGTATACTCAGGATCCAATTGCAAAACATACTCATAATTTAATTTTGCATCTGAGTAGTGTTTGCGCTGCTCGTGCAACAATCCACGCATGTAATATGCCATCACATTCTGGTTGTTCATTTCGATGCAAATATTCCAACTGCGCATGGCCTCATCGTATTCACCCGCTTCATAATTAATATACCCGACATTATAATACGCCTTATCATTTGACGGGTCATATTCTATCACCTTGCGATAGTCGAACAGTGCTTTCTGGTATTGTTTAATCAACTGAAAGTAATATGCCCTACCGAAGTAGGCCTCAGTACTGCGTGGGTTTAAGCGGATGGCTGTGGTGAAATATTCTTTGGCACTTGGATCTCTTTTTTCTGTAAACAACAATCCCAGTTGCATGGCTGCATCGTAATAATTGTTATCCATTTCCAGTGCTTTTTGAAAGGATGCGATCGCCCTTGCAGTGTCTTTCATTTCCTTCTGATTCATTCCCTTGTAAAACTGCGCTTCGGCATTGGAGGGTTCAGCAGCCATAATCACATTCAGGGCATCAATTGATTTCTGATGTTCTTTCACCAAATAATACAGGTTTGCTAATTTTAGGCGCGCCTCCTGATAATCAGGCTTAATAGACAATGCATACTCATACGCCTTTGCCGCATCCTGCGTACGATTCATGGCATACAAAACTTTTCCTTTATAGAAATAATAAAGAGGATTTTCACCGGCATGTTTCAATGCATCATCAATATCCAGTAATGCTCTGTCCAGGTATTTCTGATCATAATATACTACTGCACGCTGGTAATAGAGCTCGGCATTTTCAGGATCGGTCTCAATCTGACGACTGATGACTTTAGCACTTTCCAATTCAGTAAAAGTCGAATCTCCGACTACCTTTTCGGTTGGGGCATTGCTCTTGTTTTTGCACGAAACGCCCAGCACTATGAATGCGGTGACGTAAATCAGTTTTATAAATACGGTTTTCAAATACATTTGCTAAAGTTGTGGTTTAGTAAAAAATGGTTCGGGAATATCGTTTCAGCTTTCTTACAAGTCACAAAAAAACTAAATTTGATTGCATTAATGTAATTAAAGTTGATAAAGTGTCCCGAAAGTTCGGGAAGTTGATTGAGTTAATAAGTAATTAGTTGATTAGGTTAAGGAAGCATAAAACTTCTGAATTCAATAACTTTTTACTCAATAACCTAATTAACTTATAACTTAATCAACCGATTACTTAATCAACCAATCACTTTATCAACTTAATTACTTGAACGATGCCATACTACCATAAACAAGGAAGCATTCCACCAAAACGCCACACACAATTTCGCAAACCGGACGGGACATTGTATCAGGAAGAACTTGTTTCTACAGAAGGCTTTTCCAGTCTTTACTCATTGGTATATCATACCCATCCTCCTACCATGGTGAAAGAAATTGGGGAAGCTTATCCGTTCGGACCGGTGGCTGCGTTGGAGAAGAATATGCAGAACCGCAGCTTTCTTACGTTTAAAACAAATCCTCACGATGATTATTTAGCAAGCCGTGTGTATACACTGTTTAACAATGATGTGTATCTGGCTTCAGCTGCTCCAAAAAAAAGCATGACGGAGTATTTTTACAAAAACTCGGATGCTGATGAAGTTGTTTTTATTCACGAAGGAAGCGGAGTGCTGAAAACAATTTACGGGCAAATAGAATTTGAGTATGGTGACTATTTAGTGATTCCGCGTGGAACCATTTACCAATTGCATTTTAAGGATGAAAACAACCGGTTGTTTATCATCGAAAGTTTATCTCCTATTCGCTCACCTAAAAGATATTTAAACCAGTTCGGGCAATTGCTGGAACATTCTCCATATTGTGAACGTGACTTAAAAGTTCCGCAAAATCTTCAAACGTTTGATCAGTTGGGAGACTTTAAAGTGATGATCAAAAAACAGGATATGATCTATCCTTACACCTATGCTGCACATCCATTTAGTGCCATTGGTTGGGATGGTTACCAGTATCCTTTTGGCTTTTCTATTCACAATTACGAGCCTATTACAGGTCGTGTTCACATGCCCCCTCCCATTCACCAAACATTTGAAGGGCATAATTTTGTGATCTGTTCATTCGTGCCACGCATGTATGATTATCATCCGCTTTCTGTGCCTGCGCCTTATGCGCATAGCAATGTAGATAGCGATGAGGTATTGTATTATGTTGATGGGGATTTTATGAGCCGCAAGCATGTGGAACGTGGAATGATCAGTTTACACCCGAAAGGCATTCCCCACGGGCCACATCCCGGAACCGTTGAAAAATCAATAGGTAAAACCGAAACCAAGGAGTTGGCCGTAATGATCGATCCGTTTTATCCGCTCAAAATTACCAAAGCGGCCATGGAAATGGAAGATCCTGGATACTACAAAACATGGATTGATTAAAATTATCTCAACAATATAAAAGCAGCTTCAGCTGCTTTTTTTATCTTGCACCTTCATGCTCCAAGATCCTTATACCATTTTAGGAATTACACCAACAGCCACTCTTGACGAAATCAAGAAAGCATATCGTGCCAAAGCATTCCTATTACATCCCGATAAAAACAAAGCTTCGGATGCACAACACCAGTTTGTTGCACTTACGGAAGCCTATGAAGAAGTGCTTGCAAAAAAAACAAACACATTTAAAAAATATACATCCCCTTTTCAGGACATAGAGCAGCGCCAGCAGCGCGAACGTGAGGCAGCCAGACGAAGAGCGCAAGAGTATGCGCGCATGCGGTATGAAGAGTTTGAAAAAACGGAAGCGGCACAAACCATCAATGCCATCAATGTGATATTCGACCACTTGATTTTTCTGTTTGTTTGTGCACTATTACTAGCTGTTCCATTGGTGCTCGGTTACTTGTATGACTTTACAGGAATCATTCTGGGATTGTTGTTTTTATTGGCAATTGGTCGCCCTGTAATAGGTTATATCAAACATTATTTTCAACCCGCACAACTTTGGGTTGCCCTTATGAGTTTGGTTGAAACTTACTTCTTCAGATTTGTTATTCTTTCTGCAACCAATTTGTATATTCTGCTGAAAGTGGGATTGCAAACGATGTTACCTTTACCTGTTAGTTTAGCTATTTTAGTGATACCGGCACTCGTATACTATTTTGTTTGGGGTAAAAAAGTGGAGGCCAGACAACGCGTGTTTTTTACAGTATGTTTGGTTCCGCTTATATTTAATGCACTGTTTGCACTCAACTTTTGGGCAAGTCGCAATCCTTCCATTGAGCAATATGAAATATGGGATGAGCATACACATTCCAAAACAACCACGCATCCAAACACACTCATCATGTTGGAAAATGACGCCTATGCAAATTATGTCGGCATTCGCATCTTCAGTGATATTCGCATTATGCAAAATAATGAGCATATTATTTACCAATTTGAAAAAGGATTATTGGGTATTCGCGTGATGAAAGAATACCGGTTCATTGAGTAAACTGTTAATAGGTTTATTGAGGGTGTGCCCAACATTATTAACCAATTAACATTCTTCGTGCTCTTTCTTCTTCTATTGTTTTGTGTCTTCGTGTACAAAAAATTTCTCTTTCATTCCGCGATAGCAACTCCGCAATCTGCATTTCCTCCGAATGACTTTTATCAAGTACCTCGTTCATTGATAATTGTCATGGTGGTAATCTGCCAAAAAATTCGACTTTCGTAATTCATATATCTTGATATTCTATGGAAACACTAAATCAAACTAACGAAATGATGCCTACCACAGCTGATTTTCTTCCTTTGAACGGAACAGACTACGTTGAGCTTTGGGTGGGTAATGCAAAACAATCTGCCCACTACTATAAAACAGCATTCGGATTTCAAAGTCTTGCTTATGCAGGTCCCGAAACGGGCTTGAAAGACCGTGTTTCATACGTACTGATTCAAAACAAAATGCGTTTGGTTTTAACGTCTCCATTGCACAGTGACAGTCCGATTGCGGAGCACCACCGCAAACATGGTGATGGTGTAAAATATTTAGCTTTATGGGTTGATGACGCTTACGATGCGTTTGAGCAAACTACCAAACGTGGTGGTGCTGCTACTCTCCAACCTAAAACTTTAACAGACGACAAAGGGGAAGTACGCATGGCGGGTATTAAAACCTATGGCGAAGTGGAGCATTTGTTCATTGAGCGTAAAAACTACAATGGTGTATTTATGCCGGGTTTTGTCGAATGGAAAAGCAATTACAATCCCGAACCAACAGGTTTATTATATGTTGACCATTGCGTAGGCAATGTAGGTTGGAACCAAATGAATCCATGGGTAAAATGGTACGAAGATGTAATGGGCTTCAAAAACATTTTATCATTTGACGATAATGATATTTCTACCGAATACTCAGCATTGATGAGTAAGGTAATGAGTAACGGAAACGGTTATGTAAAATTCCCGATTAACGAACCGGCTGAAGGAAAGAAAAAATCACAGGTGGAAGAATACCTTGATTTTTATGAAGGTGAAGGTGTGCAACATATTGCTATTGCTACCAAAGATATCGTTGCAACCGTTCGTCAGTTGATGGCAAGGGGTGTTGACTTTTTGAAAGTACCGAATAGTTATTATGAAGATTTGTTTGAACGTGTAGGTACTATTGACGAAGATATTGAACCGTTAAAAGAGTTAGGTATTTTGGTTGACAGAGATGATGAAGGTTACCTGCTTCAGTTATTCTCCAAGCCGGTTGAAGACCGTCCGACAATGTTCTTCGAAATCATCCAGCGCAAAGGAGCCAAATCATTTGGTAAAGGAAATTTCAAAGCATTGTTTGAAGCATTAGAAAGAGAACAAGATGCCAGAGGTAACTTATAATCTTAAACCTTAAAATTATAGTATAAAAGACGCGATAAGGGAACCTTTCGCGTCTTTTTACGTTATTAGCAGTATGGCAAAAAAGAATATTCAGGCTCTCAGAGATAAGGTTATTCATTCTGAAAGACGATTCCTTGAAGGGCCCCGTTCGCGTACACGTGAGGTTTTGTTTGTATTTAAAGTGTTCCGTGAATTTATTCATGGCTTCCGCAAACTTCATTTTGTGGGCCCCTGCGTAACGGTATTTGGCAGTGCCCGTTTTAAAGAAGACCATCCCTATTATATCAAAGCAAGAGAAATTGGTGCTGCAACCAGCAGGCTCGGATTTACTATTTTAACGGGTGGTGGTCCCGGCATTATGGAAGCTGCCAACAGAGGTGCATTTGAAGTAGGAGGACGTTCTGTGGGTTGCAATATTATATTACCACATGAACAAAGAGAAAATCCTTATGTACAAAAGTCTGTGGAGTTTCGGTACTTTTTTGTACGTAAAACACTTTTGATAAAATACTCGTATGCTTTTGTGTGTATGCCGGGTGGAATGGGAACGATGGATGAAATGTTTGAAGCACTGACACTGATTCAAACGGGTAAAATTCAAAACTTCCCTGTAATCTTATTCGGTACCGAATACTGGAAAAATCTATATGAGTTATTGGAAGATATGGTAAAAGCAGGAACCATTTCGGCTCCCGATCTGGATCTATTACTAATGACAGATTCAGTAGCTGAAGCTACTGCACATATCAGGAAACATGCCCTTCATAAATTTAAACTCAAAAGAGAAAAACGCTTTACTCCACAAAAATGGCTGGGTGAGTTCTTCTACAACAAAAAAAGTGCTTGATATGACTGAAACTACAATACAAAAGAACAACCCTCTCCATGGCATCAAGCTCGAGCAAATGCTGACAGAATTAGTAGATACATACTGTTGGGAGTTTCTGGCTGATAATATAAATGTGAATTGTTTTAAAAAGGATCCAAGCATCAAATCAAGCTTAACCTTTTTGCGCAAAACACCATGGGCCAGAACGCAGATTGAAGGAATGTATCTGAAGTTTATTATCAGGGCAAAAAAGAAGAAGGATAGTTTGTCGAAGGATGATGAGGAAGTAGGTAAACCCTAGAAAGAAAGGAAAATCTCGAATTTCGAAATAATTTTAAAATGGGTAAAATTAAATAAAAATTATGAACGTAGTCGAGAAATACGTAACCCGCAATAAATAATGCGCTCCCGATAGCTATCGGGATTGTACACAAAGTCACAAAGATTAATGGAAAGCAAAAGCACGAAGAAGTTTGCTGTTTGCCCACCCGCAGGTGCCTTCGAACTTTTCGCTTCGCGAAGCTCAGGCACATTTTCCATTCCAATCACCTCCGACTTCTCCCCGTCACGACATTTCGCGACAAAACCACCCAACAACCGCATCTATCTTCATTCTTCCATCATCCCTCTTTCCTGCATCTTGTATCCGCATCCTCTATTCTTCTATCTTACCGTATCTAGCATCGTGTACCCGTCCACTTGCGCAGGCCAACTTTTACACCTACATTTGCCGCTCAATTTTTATTGCTAATGATCTCAGTAGGAAATCTTTCGTT
>JAZKGH010000039.1:0-20673 GCA_040386055.1 Bacteroidota bacterium | reverse complement strand
GTACACACAATTCCCAACAACAATAATCCAATGGTATCATTCAGTGTGATGGTTGGAATCAATGGGGCATCCGATAAAAATTTCATGGCTGTGAGCAATGCAAAAGCACCAATGAATTCAAATAATGTGATGGATGAGGCTTCATGTTTGTTGATGAGTTTACCATTGTATACACCAAAAATGGCTCCGGTAAATGCAGCCAGCACTCCATACACAATTCCCGCCATGTAAAAATCTTCGGCATTTAAAATTACCATAAGCCCTATGAGAATGAGGATGCCATAAAGCAGATCACCCCAGAAAAATTTCTTACCTAATAAAACGGGTTGAAGCAGGCTGGCAAATAAGGTCATGGTTGCAAATCCCGAAAGAGCAATTGAAACATTGGATACTTTGATGGCATGGTAAAAAAAGTACCAATGGACTCCAACCACTCCGCCCATGCAAAATAGAATACCGAGTTGCTTACGGTCCATGCGCAACGAGATGCCTTTGTATCGGATGTAAGCATAAAGACTGATAGATGCAACAATCAACCTGCACCACACCAGATCCACTGCCTGTAAGGATATGAATTTGCCAATAATGGGTGTAAACCCCCAGATCAAAATAATAAGATGGAGCTGCAGGTATTTATTTTGTAACATAGGTTATTTAGGGGAAGTATAGGCAACATAAATGCCGATGAGCATGAACAACAGATTTGAAATCCAAACAGCAACTGAAGGAGGCATTACATTGGTCACACCAAACGTATTGAATACCTGAGAAGATAAAAGGAAAACGAAAGTAATAATAATACCTGCCCCAAGATGTGCTCCTGTTCCTCCTCTTGATTTGCGCGATGATACACCTACAGCAAGCAAAGTGAGCACAAAAAAGGAAAAAGGAGAGGCAGTACGTTTGTATAATTCCACATAATATTTACTGATATGCGGAGATCCTTTTTCTTTTTCTTTCCGGATATACTCATTTAACTCCGGATTGGTCATTGACGATATATATTGTGTTTTAACAATAAATTCTGAGGGTTGAATAGGAAGAAGGGTGTCTTTTATTATGCCTTTAGTAACACGTTGGATATTCCCGTCAAAAAAACGTTCCTGATAATTTTCCAGTGACCACATTTGCTTTTGTTTGTTCCAGATTAGACGATTGGCAAAAATACGCTGTGACAATTTTCCATTTTCGAAATGTTCCATCGATAGATTGTATCCAATACTATCCAGGTAATTAAATGACTCCATGTGCATCATGGTTCCAGGTTCAATCTGTACCCTGATATTTTGTGTTTCGGTTATTTTTTTTTCACGTATCCATTCCTCTTCAAAAGCATATCGGTGTTTGTCGCTTATGGGAATCACCCATGTATTGAGTACAATAAAAACAAAAGCTAAAAAAGCCGCAGAAACAAAATAAGGACGTAAAAATCTTTTGTAATTCATGCCACTGTTGAGCATGGCAATAATCTCAGTATTTTGGGCAAGTTTGGAATTGAAGAAGATACAGGACAGAAACACAAAAATGGGTCCGAACATTCCAAAGAACCATGGCAGGAAATAAATATAGTAGTCGAAAATGATAGCCATGAGCGGAGGTTTCCGTCTGATGAAGTCATCAATTTTTTCAGAGATATCAATGAAAATGGCAATAAGGGAAAACAACCCTAAGGCAAAAATGAAGGTTAGCAAAAACCTTCGAATGATATACCAATCGAGCAGTTTCATTCCGTTACAGTCTTACGGTAATTTGTTTAAGTATTTGCGTTTTCCAGATTGAAAAGTCACCGGCAATAATATGCTTGCGGGCCTCTTTAACCAACCATAAGTAAAAGCTCAGGTTTTGTTTGCTTGCAATATGTGCGCCAAGCATTTCATTACAATGAATCAAATGACGTAAATAAGCTTTCGAATATTCCGGTGTAATCAAATCATCAACGGCAGAATAATCTGTTTTCCATTTTTCATTTTTGATGTTGATGATACCGTGACTCGTAAATATATGACCATGGCGCGCATTGCGTGTAGGCATTACACAATCAAACATGTCAATGCCCAGGCTAATGCACTCAAGAATATTCTCAGGTGTACCAACACCCATCAGGTAACGTGGTTTGTCAGCAGGTAAAATGCCGCATACTAGTTCTGTCATGGCATACATCTCTTCAGCTGGTTCACCCACGGATAATCCTCCGATTGCATTTCCTGCACGACCTTGCTCAGCAATATATTCTGCAGACTGGATACGTAAATCTTTATAGGTGCTTCCCTGTACAATCGGAAACAGATTCTGTTCTACTCCATACAAAGGTTCCGTTGCATCAAAACGATCAATACAACGTTTCAACCAGCGATGCGTCATGTGCATGGATTTTTTCGCATACTCATAATCACAGGGGTAGGGTGTACACTCGTCAAAGGCCATCACAATATCGGCTCCAATGGTACGCTGCGTATCCATTGTATTTTCAGGACTAAAGAAATGTTTAGATCCGTCAATATGTGAGCGGAAGGTTACACCTTCTTCTTTAATTTTACGCATGGCTCCAAGTGAAAATACCTGATACCCTCCGCTATCAGTAAGCATAGGTTTGTCCCAGTTGATAAACTGATGGATGCCTCCCGCTTTGCTTATAACATCCAAACCCGGACGTAAATAAACATGATACGTATTAGCGAGAATAATTTGCGCCTGTATGTCTTCTTTAAGATCTTTTTGGGATACACTTTTCACAGTGCCTTGTGTTCCTACCGGCATGAAAATAGGAGTTTCAATTGGGCCGCGACCTGTTTCTAAAATGCCGGCACGCGCTTTACTTTGAGGATCTTGATTAAGTAAGTTAAATTTCATTATTCAAAATGCAGGGAGAAAACAACCATCTGAGGTATGAGTTTATTGATGGCATCGGTATATAAGTATCCATCCCTGTACATAGCATTGGTAGCAGTGTTGCAAAATTTAAGTTCCGGTGAAAGTTTGAAGTACGCGAAATAAATATCTAAACCAAAACCTCCTTCATAGCCGTAAGTAATGGGAACAAGTGAAACCACGGGACTGTTATTGCTGCGGTTTTGATTTTTTGTGGAGGCTAAATCATAACTCATACGCACTCCTCCTATCACATAGGCGCGAATGTTTCGTCTGCGGGCCGATTTGTATTTGAGCAACAAAGAACCATCACAATAAGCAGATTCAATTTTGACAACCTTTTGTGATCCGTCAAATTGATAGGTGAGGTTACGTTGTGCAAAAGAAATTTGAGGCAACATTACACGTATATCAAATGATTTGCTGATTCGAAAATTCGTTAGTGCTCCCAATCCGATCCCCGGGAATGAAGTTTGATTGACATTGCGCAGACTATCATGTTGAAAAAAGGAATAGTTAGGATCCACACGCACTGAAGCGTTATTCATCGTAAGTGAAAATCCAAAATGGATCCACTTATTATCATATTGCTCTTTGTTAGGTTGAGCAATTACTCCGGTAACCGTTGCAACTAGCAACAGCAGGATTATTTGATGGCGGTGTATAAACTGCAAATTCCAAAAGTTAAAGTGTTCGACTTGGCTTCCTTAAATCCTGCACGGTTCAGGTAAGCAATAAATTCATTTCCTTCGGGGAAGTGTTGTACCGATTCCGGCAAATAAGTATAAGCACTTTTATTCTTACTTATCAATCCTCCCCAAGTTGGCAATATAGCACTAAAATAGAAATTATAAATCTGCTTAAACGGAAACGACTTTGGTTTAGAGAACTCTAGTACGGCAATTTTTCCGCCCGGTCTCAAAACCCGGTACATTTCATCAATGCCTTTTTGCAGATGTTCGAAATTTCGCACACCAAAAGCAACGGTAATAGCATCAAAGCTGTTGTCATCAAATACCAGATGTTCCGAGTCGCCTTTTACCAGTTCAATTTTATCCGTCAGGTTTTTAGCTTTAATTTTATCTTCTCCTACCTTCAACATCAGCTCCGAAATATCTATTCCTGTTACTTTTGTCGGATTCAATTTAAGGGCTTCAATGGCTAAATCAGCTGTTCCGGTTGCTACATCCAGAATATATTTAGGTTGAATATCTTTTAGTGAACGAATGGCTTTAGTTCTCCATCCTCTGTCGATGCCCATAGATAAAACGCGGTTGAGAAAGTCGTAACGGGGAGCAATGCTGTTAAACATTTCTTCTACCTGCTGTTTCTTACTGGTTGCGGCTGTTTGGTCTGGTTTTACTTCTTTCACGTTTCGGTATAAGTGGGGCAAAAATAATCGAATTCACGTAACCATTGTCAAATTGATTTACTTTGCAGCCGAATGAAATTTTTTTACCTGATTCTTTCCTTGTTTATCATTGGCCTTGCTGCCTGCAAAGGCGATTATGATGCCCCATGCAGGGGGCAGGCTGTTCGACAAACAGTTACATTAACGGCAATAGAGTCTGCAAAGTATCCGTACCGTAATGATGATACCATTGGTTTCGTGAGTAATAGTGGTGATACTTTGCTGTTTTTAGCTGATACCGTCTTGTCCTTTGAATCCTATAAACCGACAACACTTGCCGGTAATCCTGAATGCCCGCAACAAGATGTAGATGCTTACAAAGGGATGCAATCATTATTTAAGGATTCGGCAAATAGTCTGTTATTTGCCGCAATCTTCAGAAAAGCGGATGATAGTTGTTATTTCACCGTAAACGGTATCACAGTTAGTGCTCCGATATCTGCCATAGGAGATACAATCCAACGGTATCAGGATTCGGTTGTGTTTCCCGGAAAAACATTTTATAAAGTGAATATACTTTCCAATAACCAAGGGGACAGTATGATAGTGAATGCTGCTTTTGGGCTGATTTACTTCTCATATGGAGGTAAGCCTTATTATCAATATAAATTTAACAGTAAGTAATGGAAGTTAAAAAAGCCGTATTCGTAAAGAGTGCCGAGAAAATAATAGATTGTCCTAAGCCCGACAAACCGGAATATGCATTTATAGGTCGTTCCAACGTGGGAAAATCTTCTCTTATCAATATGTTGGTGAGCAAACCCAATTTGGCCAGAGTATCAGCCAATCCCGGAAAAACTATTACCATCAATCATTATGTCATCAACGATAACTGGTTTCTGGTAGATTTACCCGGTTACGGATATGCCCGCAGATCTAAGACCATGCGCGGAGAATGGGAACAATCGTTGGAGGAATATTTAAAGCTACGTGAGAACCTGCAGTGTTTATTTGTGCTTATTGACTCCCGCATTGATCCGCAGGATAGTGATCTTGAGTTTTTAAATTTTTTGGGAAACCTCGAAGTGCCTTTCAGCATTGTGTTTACCAAAATAGATAAACTCAACCAAAGTATGCGTGCTAAAAACATGAAAGCATTTACGGATGAGGTTCTTAAAAACTGGGAAGTATTACCTCCTGTATTTCAAACCTCGGCTATTGAAAAAAAGGGGAGAGATAAGATCCTGAAGTATATCGAAGAGGTGAATAGTGAGTTTGTAAAACCTACATTCTAATCCTTAGCAACCAAAAAAAGATCGCTTGCAATGCCATCCGCTAAAATGCGGGATGCACGTTTAAGTTTGTAAAAGGAGTCAACAGACTCAATCAATCCTGCAGCTACTTTTTCCTCAAAAGCAGTTTCTAGTATTTGGCTCATTTCACCTCCGAATTCCTGCTTGAACCATGCGCGGTCAAAGCCCCAAATAGTGCGGAGACTGGTCATGATGTATTCATTTACCCTGTTTTCTAAGGAAAGTTCTTCTGTTTCAAATAGAGGAGTGCCCAGCTCAATAGCCTTTATGTAGTTTATATTATGTGCTACATTCCAACTACGGGAATGTTTATTGAAAGAATGAGCAGAAGGTCCGATTCCCAAATACAGCTTGTTTTTCCAGTAGTTTGTATTGTGAATAGCATATTGTTTGTTTCGGGCAAAATTTGAAATTTCATATTGTTCGAACTCATTTTGCTCCAAAGTATCCACCAATATGTTAAACTGCTGCGAAGCCTGATCCTCACTCAATGCCGGATATTTTTGTTGTTTAATAAAGCTGTCTAAAGCAGTTTTGGGTTCCACTGTGAGGCAATAAGATGAAATATGTTGCAAGTTAAGGTCGATGGCCCGTTGTAGATTAGCTTTCCACTTTTCATTGGTAAGGGTAGGAGAGCCGTAAATAAGATCAATGGTGATGTTTTCAAACCCCGCATCCTGAACCCGTTGTATGGTGCCAATGGCTTCATCTGCCCGGTGTGCGCGGTTCATCCATTGCAACTCTTCATCAAAAAACGACTGAACACCAATGCTGAATCGGTTGATGGGCGTTTGTTTAAGTTGTTGGATATGTTCTCCGCTTAAATCATCAGGGTTGGCCTCAAAGGTAATTTCTGCGCCTGGTGCAATACTAAAATGCTTATAGAGGCTGTTAAATAAAACATCCAATTGTTGTTTGCTCAGAAGGGAAGGTGTTCCTCCTCCAAAATAGATAGATGCCAGCTGTTCCTGTTGCAGGTAATCTTTACGCAGTTCTATTTCGGATACCATTGCATCAATTACCTGCTGTTGGTATTGACCTGAAGTACTGAAGTGAAAATTACAATAGTAACAGGCCTGTTTGCAAAAAGGAATATGAAGGTAAATGCCTGCCATCGTTATATTGTGCCCAATTATTAATTAATTTGAAAAGTGTTGCTGCAAAAGTATTTTAAATTATGCTTATTACTAATCTGTACCATTCATTCGTATGGACAGCGACCTCTTATACTTGCTGTAAGGTTTCCTCAAACACAAACCGGAATATTTCTTCAAAAAAATTGTTCCTTTCAGTCGTTTCATCAGGATAGTTTATCCCTTCACCAGGAACTCAATGCGGTATTAATAAGGTGCAACGAACTATCGTTTTTGAATGCCAGCTACAAGCATATTGAAATGCACAACGATACAGTATGGGCATCTGTTCTTCCGGGTAACAGTTACAAATGGGTGAAATTAAGAAGAGGAAATGTACCTGCAGACATCATTAGCAGCGCGGGCTTCAGAGAGGAACAATTCGCAGGAAAAGCTATTGACCCCTTACTGTTTGCGAAACGGGCCGAGCGAATAATCACTTTTTTAGAAAACAATGGTTACCCTTTCGCATCCTTAAAATTGGATAGTATTGAAGTTGACAGTCAAGGCATACAGGCAGCTCTTAAGTTGGAAACATTCGAACAGGTTTTGTTCGACACCATGGATATTATGGGAGATGCACGCATCAAAAAAAACTACTTGTATCGTTACCTTGGTATACATCCCAACGCACCTTACAACGAAGAATTGATCCGTTATTCCAACAGCCGTATCAGTCAATTACCTTTTTTAAAAGTAGTGCGGCCAACCGGTATTTATTTTTATGGTAACAAGGCCATGCCCATGCTGAATCTGGAGAATAGAAAAGCGAGTAGTATAGATGGAGTGGTAGGGTTTGCCCCCAACACGCAGGCAGGCAGCACCAGCAACCGGTTGCTGATAACCGGAGAGGCCAATCTCAAATTACAGAACTTATTTGAAAGCGGAAAAAGCTTCGACCTGAACTACCGTAGTTTTTTAGGAAATTCACAAGACCTGAAAATAAAGTTCATGTATCCCTATATTTTCAATTCCAATATTGCACTCGATTATGAACTCAATTTACTCAAGCAGGATACCTCTTTTTTGGACGTGCGAAATGAGTTTGGCGTTCAATACCGTTTTGTAGGGACTGATTATGTTAAGGTGTTTTATAATATTCAAACCACTTCACTCATTACCATCGATACCAATAGTATTAAGCAAACAAGAGCCTTACCTGCCGCTTCTGACATTACCAATAGCACTTATGGAATAGGTGCTAAAGTTACCCGTTTGGATTATTACCTCAATCCCAGAAAAGGATATGCATTTGAAGTAAGCGGTGGTGTAGGTATTAAAAAAGTGATCCGTAATCCAACCATTGATGCGCTCAAGTTTTTGGATGTAAATGGTGGTAGCTATTCGTTGTATGATTCGATGAAGCTGAATTATGTACAGTATCGTTTTCAGGGGAATGCGGAGTGTTACATCCCGTTATTCAGCCGAAGTACCATTCGGGTACAGGCCAATGGCGGACATATTGTAGCAGAAAATTTATTTGTGAACGAGTTATTCAGAATCGGTGGAATACGTACGTTAAAAGGATTTGATGAGCAGGCTATATTTGCCAGCACATATGTAATAGGAAATATCGAATGGCGGTATTTGCTCCAACAAAATTCAAATGTTTTGTTATTCTGGAATGGAGCGTATTATCGCAACATGGTTCGTACTCCCGTATTATCCGATAAACCTTATGGTTTTGGAGGCGGGTTTAACTTCGAATCGGCTGCCGGTGTGTTTTCTATTTATTATGCAATCGGTAAAGAGTTTGATAACCCGATTGACTTTAATAAAGCCAAAGTACACTTTGGGTATGTTAATTATTTTTGATGAACGTAAGTAAATTTGTATTCGCGTTAATAATGTTTTGTGTAACCGTAGCGGGTGCGCAGAATACTACCACTGTGCATCAGCAACAGTTCCCGGATAGTTTTTTATTTTCAACAGATACAAGTTACGTATCGGATTCATTGAGGGCCGATAGCATTTTTACACGTACCTATAAGCGCACAGGATTTGGTTTGCTTGATAGTATAGCCAATGATTCACAGTTGCGCATGATGGTTAAGCCATATCAGTTCATAGCGGGAACCTATTACGCTAAAATGGAAGTGCGCAGAAACCTTCCGACAGTAAAAGAGGTAAAGGTACGCGACAGACATAATGAACCCTGGAAGTTTTGGGTGATCCTGTTTGTATTTATTTATATTTCATTTGTACGTATTGCCAATCCCAATAATTTCAGAGTGTTTATGCTCTCCGTGTTCAATTTGAAACTCAGTGATAAAATATGGGACGATCAGCGCTCGTTTTTCGGTTTTGTGATTTTACAATTGTTCGCCATCTATCTCTTCATAGCCGCTATTTTCATTAACAGCCAACTTGAAGTTCGGAATATTCTTGTCACATCAAATTATTTTCTGCAGTTTTTACTCGTCTTGGTGGTGCTCACCGGTATCTATTTTTTAAAGTTTTTAATGCACACATTGTTGGGCATTTTACTCAAAATGAAAAAATTGGGTATCGGTTTTGTGTCCAATACCATCTCTGTGAATAATTTTTTAGCACTCGTTATTTTCCCGCTTATCATCTTCACAGTGTACTATCATCATGCCATATGGAGCTCTGTAATAGCGCAAACCGTAATTGCCGTGTTTTTTATAAGCGTAATTTACAGAGTCATTCGGATCACCTTATTAAGCAATCGGTTCTTCAGTTTTCCAAGAATCTATTTATTTATTTATCTTTGCGCGCTGGAAATAGTGCCGTGGTTCGTAATAGTTAAATTTCTAAACACCTTTCAAATTTGAAAAACGCAAAAATCAAAAGTATACTTATATCTCAACCGAAACCGGAAAGCGACAAGTCTCCCTACTTCGATCTTGCCAAAAAGTATAATTTGAAAGTAGACTTCCGCCCCTTTATTACGGTATCACCTGTTCACTATAAGGACTTCAAAACACAGAAGGTAAACATCCTTGAGTTCACGGCAATTATTTTAAACTCGCGTAACTCCGTGGATCATTTCTTCAGGTTGTGTGGAGAGTTGAAAATTGAGATGCCCCCTGAAACCAAATACTTTTGCGTGAATGATAGCATTGCCAATTACCTGGCTAAGTATATTCAGGTTCGCAAGCGTAAAGTGTTTACAGGTAAAGCCACTGAAACTGAATTGCTGAATGTGATCAAGAATCACCCTACGGAAAAGTTTTTATTTCCATGCAGTGACTGGCGGAAACCTGAAATTGAAAAGTTCATGAAGAAGAACAAATTCAATTTTAAGGAAGCACTTATTTACCGTATTGTATCGTCTGATCTTTCCGATTTAACTCATGTAAATTACGATATCATCGTATTTTTTAGTCCGGCTGATATTCGATCATTGTTCGAAAACTTTCCCGAGTTTAAACAAAATGAAACATTGATTGCAGCCTTTGGTGCCACTACAGCCAAGGCTATTACCGAAGCCAAGCTTAAAGTAAATATTTCAGCTCCTTCTCCTATCTATCCATCCATGAGTATGGCATTGGATAAATTCATTGACGCACACAACAAAGAAAAAAAGTAAACGAATATTTCTTTTTTAGTTTCTTTTTAGTAACTTGGCTTTTTAATTTAGCTTTGGTAAGCTACAATTGCTCAATTAAAATTATATTGTATTATTCATAAAACAATTGTTTTTTGTAACCCAATTACATGAAAAAACTAATACTCGTATTATCACTCTTTGGAGGAATGGCTAGCCTGAAAGCGCAACAAGATGCTCAGTATAGCCAGTTTTTCTTAAACAGGTTAACCTACAATCCCGCTTATGCCGGAAGTGAGGATAAGATTTGTGCGATGGGCCTTTATCGCTCACAATGGTTGGGTTTCGGAAACGACAAGTCAGGATATTCACCAACAACATTCCTAGCTAATATACATGCGCCACTCGGACCGAAATTCGGTGTAGGGTTAAATATTACCCGTGACCAATTAGGTCACGAAAACAGTGTTAATCCAATGTTATCACTTGCCTATCGTTATCATTTCAAAAACGAAAGTGTATTGGCTATAGGTGCCGGTGCCGGAGTGATGCAAAAATCTTTGGCGGGTAGTAAATTGAATCCGTTGGATCCGGGTGATATTTTTATCCCACAGACAGATATTTCAGGCTATGCTGCTGATGTAAACTTAGGTCTTTATTATACTATGCCAAGTTTATGGAGATTCAATAATTTCTACTCGGGTATATCAGCTTCACATCTTACTCAGGGAACAGTTGAATATGGAGGCATAAAGAGCCCAATGAAAATGCACTACTATTTCATGACCGGGGCATCTTATGATTTAACACCTTCGTTGGCTCTCGAACCTAATTTGTTGATTAAATCAGATCTTGCCAAAACAACGGCTGATATCAACGCTATGGTGATGTTTAATAATAAAATTCGTGGAGGGTTGAGTTACCGTACCGGTGATGCAGTAATAGTTCTGGTAGGATACAAGTTTACAGAAACGCTGCAATTAGGCTATTCATATGATGTGACTACCAGTAATATCATAAGCTATAGCAGTGGTTCACATGAGATCGTTTTAAAGTATTGTTTCATGCCTAAGTTCAAACCGAAACCGGATAAAGAACCAATTCCAAGATTGACCCCTCGATTCTTGTAAGATAATAACCCTGAAGCGATAACGTTATCATTATCAGCCTAGGGTAAAAAAACTTGCGTAGTTTAAAACATTTTATAGATTTGCATTACTTAATATAAGTATACAGTAACAAAGATGAAAAGTATTCGTTTGATATTACTCTTCCTAGCAGCATCTACCATAGTAGCTTGTTCAACCGGAGATAGAGGTGAATTGACAGGTGTTCAAGGACGCCCACAGTGGTTTCACCCCCAGCCTTACGGTACGGTTTATGTACCAACAGGGTCCATCCATATTGGAGGAAACGAGCAGGACATCCCGATGGCTCAGGTTTCTCCCAACAAACAAGTGTCGATTGTGGCATTTTATATGGATGAAACAGAGATTACCAATAATGAATATCGCCAGTTTGTTGAGTCAGTTCTTGATTCAATGATAAGAGAACGTTTGGGCGAGCAAAATCCTGAAACATACTGGTTCACGAATGATGAAACCGGAGAACATTTCCTGAATTATGAGGCTAAAATTTTGCCTGAAGACGTTGAAGGAAACGAAGCCATTAAGGAATTGTACTACAATCAGGAAGAAACCTATTACAGAATGAAACAGATTGACGTAAGAAAGTTGATCTACAAGTACGAAAACATTGACCTACGTTCAGCTGCCCGTTTAAGCAGAAAAGCTGGTTATGCTACTAACAGAAGCAAATATAAAACAGTTGAGGAAGAGAAAATATATCCCGATACATTAGTGTTCATGCGTGATTATACCTATTCATACAATGAACCAATGACTCAGGTGTACTTCTGGCATCCGAAATATGATGACTATCCGGTTGTAGGTGTAAACTGGAATCAGGCTAAAGCTTTCTGCCGCTGGAGAACCATCTACCTGAATTCATTCTATAACGATATGGAAGAAAGTACAGTTACCGACTTCCGTTTACCAACAGAATATGAGTGGGAATATGCAGCCCGTGGTGGTAGAGATCAAAATATGTACCCTTGGGGTGGTCCTTATGTGAAAAATGCAAAAGGATGTTCTTTAGCCAATTTCAAACCAATGCGTGGAGATTATATGCAAGACGGTGGTTTGTATCCTGTAAAAGTATCTTCTTATTTCCCGAACGATTTTGGTTTATATGACATGTCAGGTAACGTAGCTGAGTGGACTATTTCGGCTTATGCTGAATCAGGAAACATGTTTACGCATGATTTGAACCCTGACTACCAATATGACGCTAAGGCTGACGAACCGGAAACATTAAAACGTAAGGTTAGTCGTGGCGGTTCATGGAAAGATATCGCACACTTTATCAATTGCGGAACCAGAACTTACGAATATCAAGATAGCGCAAATTCATACACCGGGTTCCGTTGTGTAATGAGTTATATTGGTCGCTCAAACAGAGATAAAAACTAACCTACAGCACGTACTTGTGCGTGCTTACCTTTTTACAATACATTCAATTTAACTAACTAAAAAATTAAAATCTAACATTAAGATGAAACAGAGCATTTTTGAAAGCAAAGGATTTAAAAACTTCATGGCGAAAGTTTATGGTATTGGTGCAGCAGTCGTAATTCTTGGAGCACTCTTCAAGATTAAACACTGGCCAGGAGCGGATCCCATGTTGATTTTAGGTATGGGTACTGAGGTTATCATCTTTGTGATTTCCGCTTTCGAACCACCACATAAAGAATACGATTGGTCATTGGTTTACCCTGAATTTGCAGGAATCGAATCAGAATCAAGCAAAAAATCAAAAGGACAAGGAACAGTTTCACAACAATTGGATAAAATGTTGGAAGAGGCTAAAGTTGGTCCTGAGTTAATTGGAAGTTTAGGTAATGGTTTGAAATCATTAAGCGAAAACGTTAACAACTTGAAGGATCTTTCTTCTGCGGCAGTAGCTACTGACGAGTACGCTAAGAATGTACAGGTTGCTTCTAAATCTGTATTGGGATTGAACAGTTCATACAATCAGGCTGTAGAAGCAATGGGCGCTATGGTTAACGCTTCCGAAGGTTCAAAAGAATACGGTGTTCAGGTTGAGAAAATGACTAAAAATTTAGCATCGTTGAACTCAGTATACGAATTGGAAATTGCTGAGTCAAACAATCACCTGAAATCAATCAACGAATTTGTGGGTAATCTTTCTAAAGTAGTAAACAGCTTAGCTGATTCACAAAAAGAAGCTGATAACTTCAAAAACGAAATCGGTAAATTGTCTGGTAACCTAACTGCATTGAACAATGTTTACGGTAACATGCTTGCTGCAATGAACGTAAACCGTGCGAGCAACTAATAAACCTCACTTTCTTTAACAGATTTTTCACTTAAATATAAAGATTAACACAAAATGGCAGGAGGAAATATAAGTCCAAGGCAGAAGATGATTAACATGATGTACCTCGTGTTAACAGCAATGCTCGCTTTGAACGTATCCGCTGAAATCTTGAAAGCATTCCACATGGTGGAAGTGAGTATGGATAAGGCGGGTGTGAATGTAGACCAAAAAAATATGAATAGTTTGAAAGCAATTGCTTCATACCATGAAAAAAACCCGGGTGATGCGGTTGGAACAGATATTCATAACAAATCATTGCAAGTACAAAAAATTGCTGATGATGCATCAAAATACGTTACCGATTTGAAAAAACTTTTAGTTGATCAAGCTGAAGGTAGAAAAGATGGAAATGAGAATGAAGAGTTAACTAAAGCTGATAACATAGAATTACATGCTAACTATTTAATTGTTAAAGACGGTGGGGCAAATGGAGAAGCATTAAAAAAGAAAATCGAAGATGCTAGAAACCAGATGATTGCATTGTTACCGAAAGACAAACAAGGTTTGGTAAAAAGTGACTTGGTGACTGCAGTTGAAAAGGGTTCAACACAAACATGGCAATCAGAAATGTTTGAACACACGCCTTTGGCAGCCGTTGTTGCATTGTTATCTAAAACAGTGAATGATATCAAAAATACAGAATCACAAGTATTGGATATCTTGAAAGCAGGATTGACAGATGATATCGTTATTGTAGAAAACTTTGAAGCGAAAGTTATTCCGAACAACGGAACATATATCACGCTTGGAAGCGAATATTCAGCTGATATCTTCTTAGCTGCTTCAACCCGTCAAGAAGCTGACATCAAAGTAGGTGGAGCAACTGTAAAAGTAGAGAACGGTGTAGGTAAATATACAGTTAATCCTTCTCGTGAGGGAGAGATTGAATACAGTGGTGTGATTACAACGAAACGGTCAAATGGTAAAATTGAAACGTATCCATTTAAATCAAGCTTCACTGCATTGAAACCTTTAGCAGTAATTTCAGCTACGAAAATGAACGTGGTATACATTGGTTTGGATAATCCAATCTCTGTATCTGTGCCGGGTTATTCGGCCAATCAGGTTCAGGTGTCTGCTAGTTCAGGTGGTACGTTGTCAAAAGATAAACAAGCAGGAACCTATTTATTGAAGGTTAATGGAACTTCGAAGGAAATCGAAATTTCTGCTTCTGTAAAAGATTCAAAAGGGCAGGTAAAAAAGATGGGTATTCAAAAATACCGCGTACGTCCAATCCCGAAACCAATGCCAATGTTAGGATCTATTGAGCAAAGTGGTCCGGTATCTGCAGGGGTGTTAAAATCAGCATCTTTTGTATTTGCTAACCTTAAGGATTTTGCATTTGAGGGAGTTAAATTCACTCCATTTGAATATACAATTGTATATCAACCTAAAAAGGGAGATGGAAGAGCATTCAAAGGGACAGGACAAAATGTTACGGCTGAAATTAAGGCTGTATTGAACAATGTAAGAATGGGAGATCGTATTACTTTATTGCAGGTAAAAGCTAACGGACCTGCAGGTGGAGTTGTAATCCCGGCTTCATTATCGTTAGAAGTTAAGTAACCAAACAATGAAAAAGATATTTTTTGCCATCATTACAATCATCTGTTGCTTAAGCAACGTAAAAGCTCAGGGAGTATATGATGACTTCATATATACCCGTCAGGCTGTTCAGGAACGCAAAGTAGTTCCATGGCCATACTTGCGTGAAGCGGATGTGTTTTGGGCAAAACGTGTTACCCGTATTATTGATGTACGCGAAAAGCAAAACCAATGTATGCAATGGCCTAAGAATCCATTAAGTTTGGTATTGTATAACGCTGTTAAGGAGGGTAAATTAATTCCATATGTGGATGACTCATTAAGATCAGTGATGACAATTGAAGAGTTTTTGGGAAAAGGTACAGATACAGATTATGTAGAAACACCTATTGACCCGAATGACCCTACCATCACGCGATTGGATACTATTCCATCTCAGTTTCATCCTGAAGAAAAGATCAAAAAGTACCGTGTACTGGAAGATTGGATTTTCGACAAGAAAGAGTCTAGAATGTATGTGCGCATTATTGCTATTGCACCTCAGTTCAGTCCTAAAGTAGGTGGATTGGAGTTAGGCGAACAGGATTTATGTGTATTGAAATACCACAGATCACCTGAAGATGCGGATAGAAATGATTTGCGTGACATTATGGTAAATATGGAAGTATTCAACAGGCAGAATGACGCTGCCCGTGTGACCTTTGACGATTGGTTTGAACAGCGATTATTTAGTAGTTACATTACGAAAGAAGCGAATCAATACGATAACCGCATAAAAGATTACGAAGAATTTAAAGACAACAAAGTGGCTGCTATGCTCGAATCAGAACGTATCAAATACGATTTGTTTGAAAAAGAGCATGATCTTTGGGAATACTAAGCTTAAAGTAACCGATTGTTAAAGTAATTCGTTGATTAAGTTAAACAGCAAAAAAGGAGTTTTACAAATTGTGAAACTCCTTTTTTGTATTAGATACTAATGACATATAGCATTTTTATAGGTCCAGTCTGAGTGTAGATGCTTTGTATGTAAAATGCATGACAATATTGACTTATTCATTATTTAACCTAATCAACCAGTTAACGTAATTAACGAATCACCAATTCAACCAACACAAAATGTCATATTTTTCTTTTTGGCAAAACAATTGATGCTTTGAGAGCATTTACTATTTTTGACTAAACACAACATACAACATGATTGACGGAAAAGAATTCAGAAAATACGCTGTGAAACACCACGGTATAAGCAGCATGAAAGTGGATACATTTATTGAGAGTTCGGTAGAAAGCATGACCCGTACGGTGATTGAAGAACGCCCGATGAACTTCAGGGAGATTGATGTATTCTCTCGTTTGATGGCAGATCGTATCATTTTTTTAGGGATGCCTATTGATGATTATGTAGCCAATATTATTCAGGCCCAGTTGCTGTTTTTGGATTCACAAGATGCCCGTAGAGATATTCAGATGTACATCAACTCTCCGGGAGGATCAGTATACGCTGGATTGGGTATTTATGATACAATGCAATGGGTTAATCCGGATGTAGCAACTATCTGTACTGGATTGGCAGCATCTATGGGAGCAGTATTATTATGTGCGGGGGCAGCCGGAAAACGTACTGCACTTCGTCATGCTCGTGTGATGATTCACCAACCATTGGGCGGTGCACAAGGACAAGCTTCCGATATTGAAATCACTGCTCGTGAAATTCAGAAATTGAAAAAGGAATTATACGATATCATTTCAACCCATTCAGGACAACCATTTGAGAAAGTACAGGCGGATAGCGACCGTGATTATTGGATGATTGCAGATGAAGCGAAAGCATATGGGATGATTGATGATGTATTGATTAAAAATAAACCTACAGAGAAAAAATAATGGCTAAGAAGGTTAATGATGATACCTGTTCGTTTTGCGGCAGAAACAAAGCGGAAACCGAATTTTTGATTTCAGGGATCTCGGCTTATATCTGCGATCAATGCGTGGATCAGGCATTCAAGTTGGTGCATGAGGATTTGAAAAAAGAATCGAAAACTCAACAACCTGAATTGAAACTGTTGAAACCCATGGAAATTAAGGAGCATTTGGACGAATATGTGATAGGGCAGGATGAAGCTAAAAGAGTTTTGGCAGTTGCGGTTTACAATCACTTTAAACGGTTGCGCCACAAAACGGAGAAAAATGAAGTGGAGTTGGAAAAATCAAATATTTTAATGGTGGGTGAAACGGGAACTGGAAAAACATTATTGGCCAAAACACTGGCAAAAATATTGAACGTTCCATTTTGTATTGCTGATGCTACTGTATTAACGGAGGCTGGGTACGTTGGAGAGGATGTAGAAAGCATTTTGTCACGCTTATTGCAAGCGGCCAACTATGATGTTGCTGCTGCTGAAAGAGGGATTGTGTATGTAGATGAAATTGATAAAATTTCACGTAAGAGCGATAACCCGAGCATCACACGGGATGTGAGCGGTGAAGGCGTGCAACAGGCACTCTTGAAAATTTTGGAAGGAACAATTGCCAATGTTCCCCCTCAAGGTGGTCGTAAACATCCGGAACAAAAGATGATTCAGCTGAATACAGAAAATATCCTGTTCATCTGCGGTGGGGCCTTTGAAGGTATTGATAAAATTATTGCCAGAAGGTTGCAAACGCAAGCCATTGGATTTACATCCATGGGACCTGAAGTGGATACCTCGGAGGAAGCCAATTTTCTGCAATATATTTCACCTGCTGATTTGAGAACATTTGGGTTGATACCTGAAATCATTGGACGTATGCCTGTATTATGTCATTTGAATCCTTTGGACAGAGGGGCATTGAGAAATATCTTAACACAACCTAAAAATGCATTGATTAAACAATACATGAAGTTGTTTGAGATGGAAGGCGTTCTATTGACAATCGATGATGAGGTGATTGATTTAATTGTAGAGAAAGCATTTGAATTTAAACTTGGGGCCCGAGGATTGCGTAGTATTTGCGAAGCAGTGATGATGGATTACATGTACGATATGCCTTCTAAAGTAAATGCAAAAGAACTTCATGTAACACTCAATATTGCAAATAGAAAAATTGATCAGTTACGTTTAAAGAGTTTAAAAGCAGCATAATATTTTGACAATAAACTTGTCGTAAAACGCATACATTCGTGTATGCGTTTTTTTATTGTCCTTTTTACAATATTGGGTTTGAGTGTGAATGCTCAGGTAACACTGCGCATCACAAGTTTACCTACTAATACTCCGGTCAATCCACATCTGTTTGCAGCAGGTACATTTAATAACTGGAATCCAGGCGACTCCGCTTATTTATTTACGAAAGCCGGCAACAACTATGAACTTATTTTACCTGTAGGAACCGGGGGCGCGCAATATAAAATCACTCAGGGAAGCTGGGCAAAGGTTGAAGGATCGATAACCGGTGCGCAAGTGGGAAACCGTTCGTTCACATATGCTCCAAATCTTATAGTAGACATTACGGTCAACGGATGGGAAGGCATGACAACACTCACCTCAACAGCATTGTCTAATGTAAAAATTATCAGCGACTCATTTTACATTCCACAGCTGAATAAAACCAGAAGGGTATGGATTTATTTACCTAATGACTATACTTCACAACCACAGAAAAGATATCCGGTGCTTTACATGCAGGATGGTCAGAATGTGTTTGATGTGATTACCTCGTATGCGGGTGAATGGGAAGCAGATGAAACGTTGAGTGGAAAACAAACCAATGGGGACAAAGGATGTATCGTGGTGGCTGTTGATCATGGAGGTACAAGCCGTATTGATGAGTACTCACCTTATAATAATCCTAAATACGGAGGAGGGCAAGGAGAAGCATATTGTGATTTTATAGCACACACACTCAAACATTATATAGACTCTGCATACCGCACCAAATCCGAAAGAGAATTTACAGCCATTGCGGGTAGCTCGGTGGGTGGATTGATTTCTTTTTATACTGCTGTTACATATCCTGAAATATTCAGTAAAGCCGGCATTTTTTCTCCTTCATTCTGGTTTAGTGATACATTGTATGCATATGTAGAAAATCAACCCAAAAATGGTTCCATGAAGTTTTATTTTATGTCGGGAACAACAGAAAGCCAGGATATGGTTACCGATATGGAGCATATGATTGATTTGCTTAAAACCAAAGGCTATACTGATGCCGAACTAAAGCTTGTAACGAAAGAAGATGGGCAGCATAGTGAATGGTTCTGGAAACGTGAGTTTGGAGATTGTTATGATTGGTTGTTTGACGGCATTACAACAGGTGTTGTATCCCAAAGCAAAGGGAAAACAGTTTTTCAGGTTTATCCCAATCCAGCCGGAGATTCATTTTACATATCATCACAATCTTCACTAGTGAGGGCTTTCAATATTGAAGGGAAAGAAGTTGGCATTTGGGAGAATGTAAAAGCCAATGTCCCAATTGATATCAGCCACCTTCCACAAGGAAATTACCTTTTGAAAATCAAAACTGTTTCAGGTTACATGGAGAAAAAGTTATTGGTACATTAACCACTTATTTTTCCACCTTTTTAGCACACTGCGCAATTGTCAGTGCTTTTGCTATAATTTGCGGTATATGAGTAGAACTCTCAACGATAAAAAAGTGATTAATGCTTGGGCAATGTATGACTGGGCCAATTCAGTATTTTCGCTAACAATAGCTACTGCTATTTTTCCTCCTTATTTTGAAGCAATGAGCAAAAAGGCAGCCATTGCTTCAGGTAGTGCAGCTGAAGGACCCTATTACATTGAAGTGTTTGGCAGTAAAATACTCAATACGGCCTTGTACTCATATGCTTTATCCATAGGATTTTTATTGGTCACCATTCTGAGTCCCTTATTGTCGGGAATTGCTGATGCGCGTGGGAATAAAAAAAGCTTTCTTAAATTATTTTGTTATACGGGGTCGCTTTCATGTGCGTTGCTGTTTTTCTTTACCTCAACCACATTGTTGCCGAGTGTTGGATTGTTTATTGTTGCCTTGGTCGGATTTGGAGGAAGTATCGTTTATTATAATGCGTTCTTACCTGAGATAGCCACCGAAGATCAATTCGACCGCATCAGTGCCAGAGGATTTTCTATGGGGTATATAGGAAGTGTATTGTTGCTTATTATTAATCTGGTGATGATCATGTTTCCGGAATTATTGTTTCCGGTGCAAGGCAAGGCAGAAGAATTGATAGCAGCAGCTCCTGGTTTATCATTGGAGGATGCAACTAAAGATGCAAAAGGATATTATGAAGGAATTGCCAGTCGTTTATCGTTTGTATCTGTTGGGTTATGGTGGGCAGGATGGGCACAGATTCCGTTTAAGCATTTACCGGAAGGGAAGGCATTCGGAACGGAATTGAAAAATCCATTGGCCAAAGGATTTGAGGAGTTAAAAAAAGTATGGCTTGAAATCAAAAATCAGAATGAACAGAATTTAAATTCTCAAGAGAATTCACTTCAAATTGTT
>JAZKGH010000038.1:0-12472 GCA_040386055.1 Bacteroidota bacterium | reverse complement strand
ACCCATATCAATATACTCATAATCAAGGCGAACATTAGCCGCGTTAAATATTTTTAGTACCGCATCCATAATTTCCGGACCGATGCCATCTCCTTTGGCTACTGATATTTTGATATTGTTCATGATCGTATTTTGATATAAAAGTTTCGCGAATGTATGTTATAGGCATGAGGCAGCAAAATGCTTTGCATGAGTATTTCGTTATATTTGATAATAATCATTTGCACATGAAAAAGAACGTTATTATCACGATTTTGTTTACGGTTGTATTTACAATTTGTTCATCTGCGCAAACTATAGGCGCGGATAATAAAAAACTGGAGTCACCTCATAAAATATGGCTACAAAACAGTGATGGCCAAATTAGGGCAATGAGCAACGACACGATTTCGCGGGATTTTTTTAATGCAAAATGGGTTATGATACAAAGCTCCATGCCTTTAAAAGTCACCGAGAATGTAACGTGCGTGTTTCAACCCCCGACCGGTAACGCAAAAGTATATCGATTTAATACGAGAACGTTTTCGGAAGAAGTGTTAAAGTATATTAATACACTTGAAGGCGGAACTGTTATAACAGTTCTTGGCTATCCTAAAGGTAGTGGTGACAAGGCGGTCTCTTTGCAGGTAGTTCTGAAGTAGGCAAATAAAGAGCAAAGGCCAAATGTTTGCTCAGGCTGGGGGAAGAATTTCCTACTTGAACGAAATCGTGACATTCCAGTTTCTTTTTCTATTTTCGCTTTCGTGCGGCACCAACCTTTACACCACATTTTACAACTCATCACAAAAGGAGAAAGCGAAACGCTTGATTTCAAAAAAACGATTTCGTCAGCAGCCAAAATAGCCAAAACACTTTCTGCTTTTTCTAACCACAAAGGAGGCACACTGTTAATTGGCGTGAATGATAACAAAATGATTTCGGGTGTTCGCAGTGAGGATGAGAAATATATGCTTGACATGGCTGCCGGTTTTTATTGTAAACCGGAAGTTCAACTTACCATTAACGAATGGGAGTTTGGTGGAAAAACGGTTTTAGAAGCGATTATTCCAGAGGCGAAGAATAAACCGGTTTATGCGAAAGATGAGGATGGAAAATGGTGGGCACATATTCGTGTAAAGGATCAATCGTTGCTGGCCAGCAAGGTGGTAGTGGATGTGTTGAAGCGAGGATCACAAAAGGAGGGAACGCTTATAAGGTATACGCAACATGAAGAATCATTGTTGCATTATCTTGGCGATCATCCTAAAATAACAATCAGGGAATTGTGTAAGTTGCTTAATATTTCGCGTTGGCGTGCGCAAAGAATGTTGGTCAATTTAGTGAGTACGGGCGTTATCCGCAGTCATACAACCGAAAAGGAAGAGTTTTATACCTTAAGTTAGAACCATATGAAATACATTCTCAGCGCAGCATTGGTGATGCTTTTTGTTTATGTGAAAGCACAATGTGCGCTTCAAGTGGGAACCAACAAGATTCTTTTGAAATCAGGAATGGAGCTTAGCGTGCTGCAATTTACCGAAGATTTGGTGGTGCTCATGGATACTTCTGAAGAACAAAAGGCGGTTGTTGGGTTTAAAATAGTGTGGTTGAATACAAAAGAATACGCGGTTGACAAATACAATGTTAGAGGAAATATAGTACCGGCAGAGATCATTCAGGAGGCCAGAAAAAACAGAGAAGGAAGAATTGTGATTGAACAATATCAAATGAAAGACGGCCGTATACACCGACCAGCGTTAACAATTATCCTGAAACCCTAAAAACAGCCAAAGGCACAATTAAACGGATCATGATTAACCTCATCCCTGGTCATTAAAAAATTACGTAACCGAACTTCCAACTTCCAACTTCGGAACGTACATTTGCAAGATGAAAGTAGGCGTAGTTATTTTTCCAGGTTCCAATTGTGACGCTGATGCAGTATATGCATTTCGTAATCAGTTTGGTTGCGAAGTAGTAGAGTTGTGGCACAAAGACCACGATTTGCAAAACGTTGATCTGGTATTTTTACCGGGAGGATTCTCTTACGGAGATTACCTTCGTTCAGGAGCCATTGCACGCTTTTCTCCGATAATGCAAAATGTTATTGAGTTTGCCGGAAAAGGTGGATTGGTATTCGGAGTGTGTAATGGGTTTCAGGTACTTTGCGAATCAGGCTTATTGCCGGGAGCATTATTGCGCAACGAAAGCGTGAAATTTAACTGCAGCAATGTGCACATCAAAGCACAAACAAACCAATCATCCATAACAGCACAAGTAGACACCAATAAGGCATTGAAAATTCCGATTGCACATGGTGAAGGCCGTTTTTATTGTGATGATAAAACCTTAACAGAACTGAAAGCGAATGATCAGATATTGTTTTGTTACTGCGATGAAAATGGAAATATTACGGAAGAATCCAACCCGAATGGGTCAATGGAAAACATAGCAGGTATTTGCAATAGCACACGCAATGTGTTTGGCATGATGCCACACCCGGAAAGAGCTATTGATAGTGACCTATACAACACAGATGGACGCTCATTGTTCGAAAGTTTATTGGGATTAGTGAAGCAACACTAAACCTATCAGGATATTAAACAAAAAACCCGCTTCAGCAATGAAGCGGGTTTTTTATTAATGTTTTACGTCCATCAACGAATCATCAGAAACCGAATCTATTTGTTGCTGAATTACTTTTTCCATGGAATCCATGGCAGCCTGGTCTTTTTCAACCTGATTTTCAACCGCTTGGGTTTCGGCATGCGTTGGTTTGGTTTCCCCGCCACAACTAGCAAGTGCCACAACCGATATCACGATAAAGAATATTTTTTTCATAAGTATTTGAATTAAGAGCGTAATACAAAATTTTGTCCAAGGTATACCTTACGAACCATCTCGTCATCAGCCAACTCTTGTGCTGTTCCTCCCTTTAAGAGTTTTCCTTCAAAAAGCAAATAGGCACGGTCAACAATTGAAAGGGTTTCATGAACATTATGGTCGGTAATGAGAATGCCGATATTGCGGTGTTTAAGCTGCGCTACGATCTGCTGAATGTCTTCAACGGCAATTGGGTCAACTCCGGCAAAGGGCTCGTCTAATAGCACAAAACTAGGGTTTACTGCCAACGCTCTGGCAATCTCTGTTCTTCTGCGTTCTCCACCCGAAAGTAATCCACCTAAATTATTACGAACGCGGTTTAAGCTAAACTCTTCCAGCAGGCTTTCCATTTTGTCAATGCGCTCCTTCTTGTCGAGCTTGGTCATTTCCAAAACAGCCATGATATTATCAGCAACACTCAACGTTCTGAACACAGAAGCTTCCTGCGGCAAATACCCGATTCCTTTTTGTGCACGTTTGTACATTGGCAAGTCGGTAATATCTACGTCATCCAAAAGAACTTTTCCTTCATCCGGCTTCACAATACCAACGGTCATGTAAAAGGTTGTGGTTTTACCGGCACCGTTAGGACCCAGCAATCCCACACATTCACCCTGTTCCACATAAATGGAAACATCGTTTACAACGGTGCGTTTTTTATAGCGCTTTACAAGATGTTCGGTCTTTAATATCATTTAATCGAAACAATTATTTCCCGCAGATCTCGCAGAGTCCGCAGATTTAGATCTGTAATATTATTCTAATTCAAAGAAAGGAAACAACCCGCAATAAACAACTCGTAACCCGCAACTCTTAGTAAGCCCTTGCGCTAATCCCCTCCATAAAGTTGATAAACGCTTTGTTCACCACTTTATTTCCTCCCGGTGTAGGGTAGTTACCGCTGAAATACCAATCACCTTTGTGATCCGGACATGCTTCATGCAAGCCTTCAATGGTTTGATAAATCACACTTACTTCTGCTTTCAGATCTTCCGGACGAAGAATCTCTGCAATTTTGTTGCTGATTTGTTGATCGGTAAACGGAGCGTAAAGTTCCTTTACATGGTTTATTACCTCTTCTTTCGGAATGTTTTCCTGTGCTTTGCATTTGGCGTAAACCGTTTGCAATAAGTGTTCTTGTTTGGTGTCTTTCAACAATGCAAGCATCGCCTGAAAAGCAACAAAATCTTTCAACCTACTCATGTCAATGCCATAACAATCCGGATAGCGGATTTGAGGAGCAGATGAAACCACCACAATGCGTTTAGGATGCAGACGGTCTAAAATGCGCAGGATGCTGGTGCGAAGCGTTGTTCCACGCACAATCGAATCATCAATCACCACAAGCGTATCTTTATCGTTTCTTACCAATCCGTAAGTTACATCATATACGTGAGCCACCATGTCTTCGCGGTGCTCATCATCTGTAATAAAGGTTCTAAGCTTGGCATCCTTCACCGCCATTTTTTCCCTGCGGGGTTTTAAGGCAATGAGTTGCTTCAACCGCTCTCTGTCTGGGTTCGGGCCTAACTTCAAAATTTCGGTTGCCTTGTATTCACTTAGATAATCCAGCACACCGTCAATCATTCCGTAAAACGCTGTTGCCGCAGTATTTGGAATGTAAGAAAACACAGTGTTTTCAATATCGTAGTTAATGCTTTTGAGGACAGTATCGCTTAATAAATAACCAAGCTTTTTGCGCTCTTTGTAAATATCCCTATCGTTACCGCGTGAGAAATAAATACGTTCGAACGTGCATGATTTTTTCTCGATGGGTGTAACAACATTTATTTCCTGAATGTTTCCATTTTTCTTAACGATGAGTGCATTTCCCGGTCCTAATTCTTTGATCTCGTTTATGGGAACATTGAATCCTGTTTGGATAGCAGGGCGTTCACTGGTTACTACCAACACCTCATCATCCTGATAGTAGAAACACGGACGAATACCGGCAGGGTCACGAACGATAAAGGAATCACCATGTCCAACCAATCCGGCTAATACATATCCTCCATCCACATCTCTTAAGGAGCGTTTCAGGATTTTTTCAATGTTCATGTTATCGGCAATCAGCGAAGTGATTTCTCGGTTGCTATGGCCCATTTTTTTGAAGAATGCAAACTGGTTTTGGTTTTCCTCATCCAAAAAATGTCCAATCTTTTCAAGCATGGTAACAGTATCGGCTTTCTCTACAGGGTGCTGACCCAACTCTACCAGAATATCAAACAACTCATCAACGTTGGTCATGTTGAAGTTTCCCGCCAACATTAAGTTTCGCGTCATCCAATTGTTTTCACGAATAAACGGGTGACACAAATCGGCAGCGCTACCACCATAAGTTCCATAACGCAAATGGCCCAATAATACTTCACCCACAAAAGGAACCTTTTCCTTCATGTGAGTAGAGTCTTTCAGCTGTTCTTTGTTTGCATGGGCATTGATTTTTTTGCTAACGTTAGCAAAAATTTCACCGATGGCACCACTGCCACTGGCCCGTTTTCGGAAAACATAAGGAGAACCCGGTTTCGGATCCAGCTTAATAACACCCAACCCCGCACCATCCTGGCCGCGATTGTGTTGTTTTTCCATTAACAGGTAAAGTTTTTTTATACCGTAAAGGTTTGAGCCATATTTCTGCTGGTAGTATTCCAGCGGTTTTAGCAAGCGGATGAATGCGATTCCGCATTCATGTTTTATTGGATCACTCATAAATGAGCCGCGAAGTTAAGCAATAAAATCGTGCTCAAAACATGATTATTTTTTGGCATTTGCAATTGCCGACTCTAATATTTTGAGAAAGTCTTCAGGTCCCTTATATCCGGGGTCGATTACCAGACTGTTTTTGCCGGGTGTAATATAATAGATAGTGGGAAATCCGGTCGATTTACCCTGACATAATAAACTATAAAGTTGCAGGTTGGTAAGGGTTTGATCGCCCACTTTGTACCCGTTATGCTCTACTTCCGGATTAAATTTAATGGCAACAAAATGTTGGTTCATTTTTTTAATCACTTCCGGATTGGCGTAGGTATCGCGGTCCATTTTTTTGCACCAACCGCACCATTCGGTATAGGCATCTACCAGTATAATTTTATTTTGTTTGATGGCTTTTTCGTAACCGGTATTCCATTCTTCCCAAACCAACTTATCGTTTTGGGCAAATACGGTTGACGCCATAAAAAAGGCAAGGACAAAGAATAGCTTTTGCATGATGTGAAGGTAATAAAGTATTTTTAAACGACAAGAAATGTGCCGAGAAGCCTTAATTGTCTTTATTTGTAAAACAAAGACGAACAAACCATGACCAATAACGATATTCTTAAAAAACTTCGCGTTGCCCTTAAACTTAAAAACACAGATATTATTGATATTCTCAAGTTGGTTGACTTCCGAATATCTGAAAGTGAACTCGGGGCCTTGTTTAGAAAAGAAGACCACCCCAACTACAAGGAATGTGGTGATCAGATTTTGCGCAACTTCTTAAATGGCTTGGTTATTCATCTTCGTGGACCAATGCCGGAAGAAAAAGAAAACGCTCCGAAAGCTTAACCAACCTCTGCCACATATCATAAAGCGCCCGCATATACGTTATAAATTACTACATTCGCTAGCTAAGCGTTTATGAACCAAAACAGTTACACCTCTTTATTGCAACGACTTGACGGCTTTATCCGCAAGTACTATAAAAACCAACTCATCCGTGGGGTGATTTATTTTGCCGCAACTACGCTTATTTTCTTTTTGTTAATTATTGCGCTCGAATATTTTGGTCGCTACCAAAGCGGAGTGCGGGCGGTCTTGTTTTATTCATTCTTTGCCGTTTCAGGATTCTGTCTTGTGCGTTTTGTGATGATTCCGCTAAGCAAACTGTATAAGCTTGGCAAAACCATTAACTATACACAAGCATCTGTTATTATTGGCCAACACTTCCCGCAGGTAAAAGATAAATTACTCAATGTGCTGCAACTGAAAAAGGAGACAGGAGCAGGTGATCATTCACTTATTGATGCGGCTATCAACCAAAAAACAGCAGAACTGAAACCGATTCCGTTTGCATCAGCAATCGACTTAAATAAAAACATCCGTTACCTGCGGTATGTGGCATTGCCGCTGGTGTTGTATGCTGCGGTATATATTGTTTCACCGGCTATGATCAGTGATGGCAGTAAGCGCGTATTACACTATAATGAAACCTTTAAGCCGGTAGCACCATTTTCGTTTGCGATAGAAAACCCGGAATTGAGCGCCCAGCAGTTTTCAGATTTTGAATTGAAAATAAAAGTGGCAGGCAAAGAACTTCCCGAAGAAGTATACGTTGAGATAGGTGATCATCGCTACAAAATGCAGCAACAGGATAAAATGCATTATGTCTATACGTTTACCAACGTGCAAAAAGATGTACCCTTTGTATTGCAAGCCAGCGAATTTTACTCGGATGAATATCTTCTGAAAACAATGGCAAAACCACTTATCATTAGTTATCGCGCCAAGCTGGAGTTCCCGGGATATTTGGGTAAAAAGGCAGAGTGGATGGACAATCCAACAGACTTAACCATTCCTGCGGGAACGGTTGTGAACTGGCAGTTTACCACAACCAATACCAACGAAATCGTATTAGGTTTTTCAGGTCAATACCTAAAAGCGGAATCCAAAAACAAAGACCAATTCAGTTATAGCAAAAAGTTTTTTGTGAGCAGCAATTATGTGATTAAAACACAGAACGCAGCACATCCTAACGATGACTCCATGCAATATGCCATAAACGTATTGCCCGATGCATTTCCAACCATTACGGCCGATGAAAAACAAGACAGCATAAGCGGGAAACAACTTTTTTTTATTGGTGACGCAAGCGATGATCACGGTTTAACACGATTGGCTTTTCATTACCAACTTACCCGTTTCGAGCAAAACAAACCGGAGCCTCACCAAATGCAGTGGCTGCCCATTGAACGCAGTGGAACAAGCACACGCTTTTACCATCAGTTGAACTTGAACGCCATTGGTATGATGCCGGGCGATGAGCTTACATACTACTTTGAAGTATGGGACAATGATGGTGTGCATGGGTCTAAGTCGACCAAAACTGCGATGAAAGAATTGAAAGCACCTAGTGAAAAGGAGCTGGAAGAAAAAACGGAAGCAGGAAGCAGCGCATTAAAGGATAAGATGGAGCAGGCAATGAAGGATGCGAAATCATTACAGAAAGAAATGAAGGAACTTGAGCGTAAAATGCTCGATAAAAAAGAGCTTACGTGGGAAGAGAAAAAGAAAATGGAGAAGCTTCTGGAGCAACAAAAAGAGTTGGCCAAGAAGTTAGCAGAAATTAAAAAGGAGAACGAAAAACTCAACAAAGAAGAAGCGGAATACAAGAAACAGGAAGAAAGCATCATGGAGAAACAACAACAGCTGGAGAAGATGTTTAACGAGCTGATGGATGAGGATATGAAGAAGCTGATTAAGGAGATGGAGCAGTTGATGCAGATGCAAAACAAGGATCTGATGAAGGAGGAGATGGAGAAGATGCAGCTCAACAATAAAGATGTGGAAAAGGAACTCGACCGTATGTTGGAGCAGTATAAAAAACTCGAACTCGACAAGAAGCTTGAACAAACCATTGACAAGCTGGATAAGCTTGCGGATAAACAAGAAGAACTTTCGAAAAAGACTCAGGAAAGTGACAAGGGAAAAAACAGTGAAGAGAAAAAACAAGCCAAAGAAGAGCTGAAAAAGGAGCAGGAGAAATTGAGTGAGCAGTTTAAGGATGCTAAGGAAGAACTGAAAGACATCGAAGAAAAGAATAAAGAATTGGAAGAACCCGAAGAGTTGGAAAACACGGAGGAGGAACAAAAAGACATCGAACAGCAACAAGAAGAGAGCGAGAAAGACATAGAGAAGGGCGACAACAAAAAAGCCAGTGAGAAGCAGCAAAAAGCGGCTAAGCAAATGAAGCAAATGTCGCAGAAAATGAAGAGCAAAAAGCAGGAGCAAGGAGAAAAAGAATTGGAGCTTGATGCCCAGGCGTTGCGTGAAATATTAGAAAACACCATTCAGCTCTCCAAGGATCAGGAGGACTTGATGGAACAGCTGCGTGGCATTAGCGGTTACAATCCGCAATATGTTGAAGCCGCACAAACACAGAAAAAAATAAAAGATAACGCAAAAATTATTGAAGATAGTTTATTAAGTCTGAGCAAACGTGTGGCCGAGATCCGTTCGTTTGTGAACCGTGAAGTTTCTAAACTAAACGATAACCTTGACCGTAGTGTGAAGGGTTTTGGTACGCGCAATTTTGGAGAGATCCGCACGCGTCAGCAATACAGCATGACCTCGGCCAATAACCTTGCGGTGATGTTGAGTGACGTACTCAAACAAATGCAGGACCAGATGAGTGGCAGTGGAGATGGCCAAAAAGGGAAAGGAAAACCGAAACCGGGAGGCAAGGGTAAGGGAAAAGGTGACGGCAAAGGGAAAAGTATGAGTGAGTTGAAAAAAGCACAGGAAGAACTGAACAAACAATTGCGTGAAGGCCTCAACAAACAAGACGGAAACAAAGGCAAAGACGGACAACAAAAACCGGGAGGAGACAAGCCCGGTCAGAACGGTAAACCGGGGAACTCAGGAATGCCGGGAATGGGTGGCATGAGCAGCCAGGAGTTTGCGCGTATGGCAGCACAACAACAAGCCATCCGTCAGCAAATGCAAAAAATGCTGAACCAAATGGGTACTAAAGAGAAAGAAGGATTGGGGGGCAATGGTAAGCTTCAAGAGATGCAGAAACTGATGGAGCAAACCGAAAAGGAACTTTATAACAAACAAATCACGAATGAACTTTTACAACGCCAGGAAGAGATTGTAACACGTTTGTTGGAATCGGAAAAAGCGGAACGTAAACAAGAGCAAGACCAGAAGCGCGAAGCGGAGCAAGCCAAAGAAAAACCCGCACCAACGCCTCCAAGTTTTGATCAATACATTCAACAAAAGAATAAAGAGAAAGAATTGTTAGAGACCATTCCTGCAGATATGCAGCCGTATTATAAAGAGAAGACGAAGGAGTATTTTAAGAAGGTTGGCGGGGAGTAGTCACTTGGGAGTGTTGCCGCAGATTACGCAAATTAAATTAAGAAAACGCATTGCTTTATAGGAAGTAGAGCTAACCTGTTGACTTTGGTTACTATTGATATTCCAATTTTAACCATAAGATTCACAAAGGAGACACGAAGAACACTATTACGCTGAATCATTGTGACCCTTGTGCTTGCTTCGTTGTGGTTAAGAACGAGTTTGATTAAGAACGGAAGCCTTGTTATTAACAACGAATCAAACATAACCAAATTACAACACAAGCACTGTTTTAGCAATAGCATCACGAAGCTCAGGCACTACATTTACGTCATTGGCAAATGTATTCCATTGACTTACCGTGCTGTTTATTTCTTCGATAATGGCAGCAGCCTTTTTGTGTTTGATGGATTGACCAATAACCATAAGATCAGCTTTGGTAATGTCTTTTCGTTTGTTGTTGATGCTTAATGCGTGCTGGCTTACCCATTCACTTCCGGGACGGTATGCGTGGCAAATATCATAAGCCGGAGCCAACTCCCATGTGCCACCTTTCTTTAACCGGAAGGCAAAGTTTTTGGTATGGTCGTCACAGTTTCGGGCAATCACATTAAACACCATTCGCCTGAATAGTTGCTCGTTATCCTGATAGCTCAATTTTAACTCCCGCAGGGTTTGAAAGAGCTGCTCATAACTAAAGCTGTTTACCAAATTAAAATCGAAATGTTTTAGTGCACAAAAGGTTTGAATATGGTGTTTGGTTTCTGCTCCTTCGCGGTCAAACCGTTTGGTCATAAAGTGTGCCCTGCCATTTTCCTCCAGTAATCGGGAAGGCATCATCTCAATACCACAAGCGGTTGCCATATTGTAATAGGCCATTTCTACACGACCGTAACCCTTACTTGCTCCCAATTGCACATCACTTACGCCATCCAGTTTGATAAGCCAATGCTCAAACCCTGAAGGGGCTTTTGTTTGTCCCGATCTAACATCTCCTGTTTTTTCGTTGTAGGCAATAACCGCCTTTGGCCGAGCACCACCAGCCGATGTTCCGATCTTTAAAATCTCCATCATGGCTTTTTCTTCATCCTGTTGCAGGTTAGTTGTAAAAGCATTTTTATCGGACAACATTTTTTGAGCGATACCCACAAGACTATCTATTTCGATGGAGAAAGGGGTTTTATATTCTTTGATGGTTGTGGGCTCAAACTCAAGGGCACCCATACCCCGGCTTCCAATAAAACAAAGCATTTCAATGGGATTCATGCTGTCCTGCGGACGGCCTTGTTGGGCCAACCACATATTGATAAGCTGATTACCGTATTTATCGGGAAGCACATCGGCCAGTAATCCCGGCAACCCCTTGAATGTATCCATCCCGCTAGTGTTGTTTTTTCGCAACTCCGGAAAGGAGAACACTTTTTTTGCCGCAGCAACAGGCATTTTGAGAGGAGCTAAATCCACGTTTAATTTTTTGAATGCCGGAGCATACTCAAAACTTGCTACCCCGGTTTTTTCATCCCAAGCCACAGCACCCACCAGCTCGCCCCAAATTTTTACTTCGGCTACATTCATATTTTACCGCTCGCTCTTTTGCGCTTATCCTTTTCCTGTTTAGCCAAAGCCAAAGGACTTACGGTTTGTTGAAGTACAAAAGCATCCATTACCTGCAGTTGATCCAATACCCTCAACACCTGGATGAGCGTGGCCAGAGTAACCGTTTCGCCCTGTTCCAGTAAGCTCAACGTAGAACGGCTGATTCCGGCAGCATTTGCTAGCATCTCCTGTGTTTTGTTTTGCTCCATGCGGTGGTGCTTCACAAAATCTCCAATTTGGGCCACCAAAGCCTTGTCGCTCATCGAATGCCAGTTATTGTATGATATATCAGTCATAAAGGAGTATTTTATGTGTTAGTGAATGATAACTCATGCAAGATAGTGTTGTTTTTTAATAAAGCAATTATTTGTATGAAATATCATTCATTAAAGGCATTTTTTACTATTAGTGAATGATATATCATGCAAACAGGCCCTAGTTGGAACACCTTGCAGCCAGCACTCAATATGCTATTTTCAAACGCAGCCGTGCTTCTTGATTGGATGGAAGAGGAAGTTGTCACTTTTGCAAAGATACAGATTGTCTGTTGATCAAAGCATACAATGTGTATAGGTTTACCCAATGATAAATGAAGTCCTGATTCAGGAGTTTGGTTTGAGGATAAGACAACTTCGCACAGACAAAAACATTAGCCAAGAGAAGCTTTCCTCAGCAACGGGTTTTCACAGAACATACATTGGAATGATTGAAAGGGGTGAAAGAAACATTTCCCTTTCTAACATGGCGGTATTCGCTAAGGTGTTTGAAATGACCGTTTCCGAACTTTTGGACTTTTCATCTATTAGCCCCAAGCATACCTTCAAAAAATACGAAATTAAAACAGAAGGATAATGTCAACAAAACAGTCGTTTACATTGACATTGTCGAATAATGTTACAGAGAAGGAAGGTGTTAATTTTCTTATTGAGAATCACACGGGTTTTTTCAAAAT
>JAZKGH010000037.1:0-3530 GCA_040386055.1 Bacteroidota bacterium | reverse complement strand
TTTTAAACTACTCAGCTCATCAAGGGTAACAAGATTGTTTCCTTGAATGCCCGTCCTTGTTAATGAAACAATTACTTTTCCGGTTATGTCAAGTACCTCCAGTTTAATGTCAGAAGCGATGGCTGATACAAACGAGATTGTTACCTGGTCATTGAAAGGATTAGGGAAAATGACCATTTGGGTTTGTTGAATATCGGCATCCGTATTGCTTATCAATACAGTTTTCGAGTATTCAAAACTACCATCAGCATCAATCATTTTTAAGCGATAGTATATCGCAGTGTTCATGAATGGTACTTCTTCATCTTTGTATTGATAACTTTCTTAAGTATTAGATATTCCAGTTGCTTTGACTGTTGTGATGTTCGTAAAATCCTTACCATCAATAGAGCGTTCTATCTCAAAATGAGAAGCATTTATTTCAGAAGCAGTTATCCAACTCACTATAACATCAGACTGATTTTTGCTTGCACTAAAATTAACTAATGTAACAGGAAGCGGACTTGACGGAATTTCATCCGCACCCATATAAGGCTTGAACAAATCTCTTGTTTGACCATCATAGTCTGTGGTTAGTCCGGAAAGAGGTCTTCCGGCAAACGTTAAATCGCCAATGGTAGGAGCGGCAAGATGCAAATCAGTACCTGAGACAAACGATGCAGCTGTATTAATGGAGCTCGTATCATGAAGGGTAGTTGTTTTCCATGTACTAAAGTCTAAAGAGGCAGCATTCCACAATCCCAACTGTGATGCATTGCTTGTATTAAGATCATTATAATTTGTTTTCCAGTTGGTACCGGGAGATGCTGTGATAACACCAATGGCATAGTTAGCGCTTGAAGACGTGCGTATATTGTTGAAAATATTGTTACGCAGTGTTGCAGTTGAAGCTCTGTATCTTCTATAGCCATATGTTGTATCTACTGCCGATGCATTGTTTCCTGAAATCAATACTGAATTATTGTAAATATTCAAAGTTCCCAATAAACTATCATTGATTCCTGCAATGAAAACATCGTTGGTAATATCAGAGCCAAGGGCAACCATATTATTGCTAACCGTCCAGGTAGCTCCGTTCACAAAGTTAATTCCTAAAACCTTTGCTAAGATATTGGTACTGGTATTTTTGATGTTATACACCCGGTTTGCATTCATTGTTCCGCCAGCAGCGGCATCATCAATGTTAATACCAATTGCTGTTGTAAGTGCATTAGCAGGTCCTCCGGTACATGATAAATCATATACAGTATTATTTGAAACAGTTTGAAGAGTAGATGCAGATAATGATAGAATACCTACAACTGCAGCAGTACTGATGGATACTGTTGGATTAGCAGATGCCAGACCAAAAATAGTATTGTTTCGAATAACCAAAGGGTTGGTAGCTGAAGATGAGGTGATGCGAATACCATTATGCCCCACTGCGTTAGTGTTACCGGTAGAATTAATATTTGCAACCGTATTATTATAAATAACGGGAATATTACCGGTTCCATTACTCCATAAAGATAGTTGCGTACCTAGCTGTGAGGATTGTATACTATTTGCGATAGTCGCATTTCCAATTGTATTGCCATTTACACTGTTTAATCCACCTGTCAGCTCTATGCCTCCATAGGTACCTGCTCCGGTTCCTGTTAAAGCAATGTTTGTGACGATATTGTTTCTGATAAATGAAGAATCGGTTTGGCTGGTAGAAGCTACGATACCTCTCCATGCAATATTTCCGCTGTTGGTCCATGCCGTTCCGGCAGCTAAAGGTAAAGTGCCTCCTATAGTATTGTTTTCGATAATATTACCCAAAGAGGCATTCAGGAAACGAATAGATGTTTGCGCTGTTGTTGTTGCTGTAGTCATGTAAAAACTATTGTTTGCAATCTTCCACCCGTTTCCATTTCCTGTAGCAGTTGAATGTACTCCTGTTGCACTCCAGTTATAGATAAGGTTATTCAATATTTCATTGCTGTCATTTGGAGTAGCTGCAGTTCCCGCAGAATAGATAGCAGTGGCAGGTACACCAACAGAATCTGAACGATCTCTGATTTCGCAGTTTTGAATGATATTTAAACTGTTGCCTTCGCTGGTATTAGTTGTTGAGATTTGAATTGTTCCGTTTGCAGCGGTTGTACTTCCACTTTCCAGCTTAAGATATTTCAACATATTTCGTTGAGCTCCATTGATCAATTGTACACAAGGTGAATTGGTAGAAGCAGCTGTGCGTTTGCTGCGGATTGTCCATTCAATATTACTACCTGTTCCTCCTTGGCGTCCGTCAAAAGTAATTCGGTCGGCTCCGTTTAAGCTGATTAATGGAACGGCCGATGCCGGATAACCGGAGGTTTCTCTTGCAGTTACGGTGGCGCCTAGACGAATAGTTACTGTCCAGTTTCCTCCTACAGTACTTAATTGATTAAAGGTAATCGGAAAGGTTTCACCTGTTGTACCATCATAATCCGCTTGCAGTTCAAATATTACATTTCCGGTTATCTCAGCAACATTCAATGCATTTGCAACATCGGTTAGTTTAAAATATGGAGCAGATGTGGCTCCTACATTATAGGTTCCTGCAGGTAGTATAACTCTTTTAGTGAAAGAACGAGTTGTTACTGAGGGGTCAGGATTGTTTAAATAGGTTACTGGATCGGTTGCACTAAAGCCGGTAAATGTAGAGGCTTGAATTGGGTTTACGGATATATTGTATCTCACGCCTACAGCATCTCTTGCAGCAATGTAAAATTGATAATTGGCAACAGGAAGACTGTTAACAGACGCTCCCCATTTGTAAGTACCATTCATTGTTCCAACCGGAATACTATCCGGAGTTAATGCAGTAAAGGTACCTGTACTTCCGGAGCGATACCATAACTGAACATTACCTGCAGAAGCAGGAACGCCATTGTCTTTTATGGTAGCGTAGATGGATGGAGTAGTACCACTGTTTACAATAATATTAGTAATAACCGGAGCCGCACTGTCAAATAATGGTTGTGTCGTTTCGTATGCTCCAACACTAGGTGCAGTTGTGCTTCTCACATTTCCTAAAATATCAGCATTAATGCTAAATGGAGTGGTAATGGGAGTGCCGCTGGATACAGCAGGAGTAGCAGCAGCAAAGTTTAAATCGGTTGCACTGATAAAATTAGGATTGGCGTTTGCACTTCCTTGATCATTTCCATCAGTTGGTGCAGCTGCTGAATTAATAGAAGCGAATAACGCTAAGTTACTTTTATCAGCAGTTGAAAATCCAACAAATCCATTTGCATTAGGAGCCCAGTATATGTTATTGGAGGCAACGAATGGTGTTGCTGCAATATAGGCAGCAAAGTGTTTTGCGACACCTGTTTGTGCCGGAGAAGTATTTGAGAAAATATTATTTCGTGCAGTTACCAGTCCAGCCTCTCCTTTCCAAAATGCAGCTGATGTAATGTTTAACCCTGGGTTATTAATGGATACTGAATTGTGATAGAAATCAGCTGTTCCAGTTCCGGTAGTTGTTCCAAACGAGATTCCTCTTATTGTTTGATTTGCAG
>JAZKGH010000036.1:0-15823 GCA_040386055.1 Bacteroidota bacterium | reverse complement strand
CCAACGTGGTTTCCACAGTGGTTACACCTTTTATATAAGTGCACTTGTCAAATACCTGCCGGCAAAAATAAGTGGCTATCTGATATGGGTTAAACCGTTTGGGATCGCGTGCGTCAATCATGCGCTGCAATTCTTCACGGCTATCAAAGGGCTCTATTTTTAAAAAGTCAGCATAGGGTAGAGTAGCAGCCATGCGTACCAGTTCTATCCATTGCTCTTGTGTACTTTGTGTGATTTTAGGTTTGATGCGAGGTTTGGTATCTACTACCAGGCGCGAATCAATCAACAATTCTAAGTGTGGTTCGATAAGTGTGAAAGTGCCCACTTCATTTCCAAAATAATCTCTGTGAACAGAAACCACAGGGTCGCCCGTGACGTGTACATGGTGTTCAATCACCTGCTGCCATTCATCACTGATGGGATACAACATAATTTGGTTGGCGCTGTAGCTTGCCGCATTTGCATAACGGTATCGGGTACAATGCTGTATGTAAAAAGTGGACATGCTTAGTAGTAGTTGAAATAATAAGTGTTAAGAGCATTGCTGATCTGAAACAATTCACTGCGTGTATTGAGCAATGTGTTTTTCAGACCTTCTTGCGAGAGTTTGGAAACATCAGTGTACCTGATGGTGCTTCTCAGTTTGCCAATCAAAACTTCAATTTCACGGTAACTTTCCAGATTACGGTCACTGCGTATTTTCTCGAAGTTACGCGTTAACTGCACGATTGAATATAAAATAGCCCTGGGGAAATCCGTATTCAAAATCATCATCTCGGCAATATGTTTTCCATTGAGTCCTTCGCGGTATGTTTTTACATACAACTCATATCCCGATGCCGACATCAATAAAAACCGCCAATAAGGAGTTTCAGCGTGAGCATTCAGGTCATATTGCAGTGCACTATACTTACTATCTAGTAAATCCACCGTTTGCAGTGCACGTTCGAGTGCTTTTCCAATATTCATAAAACTCCACCCTTCTCCACGGGGCATGGTTATGTCAGAAGTGCCATAATACAATAATCCGTTTTTCAATAACCCATCCAGTAATTGAATGGATTGATCATCTTCCACCATTTGATGTACATTCTCACTCCGGATGTCATGGTAAAAATCGTTAACACAACTCCATACTTCCAGCGTGATGTGATCCTGCACTCCACGGGCATTTTCACGAGCATTGCGAATGATATTAAACAGCGAATTGCCATTGTTCCGGTCGTCAATCATATAGTGCATTACCTTTTTGCTGTCTTTTTCAATGGCTTCAATCTCCACATCATTCAAGGTGCTGAATAAACGCAATACAGGTTTCCAGGAAAATTCTTCTGCACCACTTTTGTCAAGCGAAGCAGTATAATTGATCTTAAGCATGCGCATGATTCCATCCGCACGTTCAATATAACGCGACATCCAAAAAAGTGAATCAGCTATTCGTGCAAGCATAATGTTTTAGTTACGGGTTGTTTATTGTGGGTTTGTTATTGGTTAATTGGTTATTGAGTTATAGGTTATTTCAAATTTTCTTTTAACGTAATGGTCTTTCTTCTTTTTCTTATCAATCCGAAGGTCTCACTTCTATAAACTCAGTGTGACATTACTTCTTTTAACAAAGTGGTCTTTTCTCTTTCTTCTTTCAGCGAAGCGTTCTTTCATCAATCCGCAATCCAACATCTCAAATCCGAAATCTCAATTCTCAAATTATCTTCATTCATCCAAGACCCACGTATCCTTACTGCCTCCTCCCTGCGAAGAGTTTACAACTAACGAACCTTCTCTCAAAGCTACGCGTGTTAGACCTCCGGGAACAATTTCAATTCCATTTGGGCCGCACAATGCATATGGGCGAAGGTCAACCCTGCGGGGTTGAAGTTTGCCATCAATATAACATGGAGCTGATGATAAGTTAATGATGGGCTGTGCAATGAAGTTGCGTGGATTTTTAAGTATCTCTTTAATATAATCCTGTATTTCTTCTTCAGTGGCGGCATGTCCCATCAACATTCCGTAACCACCCGATTCATTGGTTTTTTTGACCACCATGGTGTTGATGTTCTGCAACACATATTCCCGCTCATCATCTTTTCCTAATTGATACGTGGGAACGTTTTTCAATATAGGTTCTTCATTCAGGTAATACTTGATCATGGCCGGTACAAATGCATAAATCGCTTTATCATCTGCCACACCATTACCCACTGCATTGATAATGGCCACGTTACCTTTACGGTAAGCCGACATCAATCCGGGAACGCCCAACATGCTATCGGGGCGGAAGACGAGCGGGTCTAAAAACTCATCATCTACTCTACGGTATATTACGTCCACCTGTTTGAGTCCGGTAGTTGTTTTCATGTATACATTGTGGTTGTTCACCACAAGGTCCCTTCCTTCAACGAGTTCAATGCCCATGAAACGGGCTAAAAAAGTGTGTTCAAAATAGGCAGAGTTGTAAATACCCGGTGTGAGCAACACAATATTCGGCTTGGGCACACTTCGGGGCGAAAGAGCCAGCAGGTTATGATGCAAAATGTTAGGATAATCGCTTACACTCTTTACTTTATTCTGATTGAGTAGTTCAGGGAAGATCCGTTTGGTAATTTCCCTGTTCTCCATCATGTAACTTACACCTGATGGGGTACGTAGGTTGTCTTCCAGTATGTAAAAATGACCATCTTCACCGCGTATCAAATCAATACCCGCAATATGTACATACAAATCATGGGGAATCTTAATACCAATCATTTCGCGCAAAAAATGCGGACATGAGTACACCATATCTGCTGGTATAATACCTTCTTTGATGATTTGCTGTTCGTTGTATACGTCTTTTAGGAATCGGTTTAAGGCCGTTAATCGTTGTTTGATGCCAGCTTCAATCGGTTTCCATTCCTGTGCGGTAATAATGCGGGGAATGATATCGAAGGGAAAAATTTTCTCGATGCCCTCATTACTGGAGTATACCGTAAATGTAATTCCCTGACTCATGAACAACTTTTTGGCGAGTTCTTCTTTACCATCCAAAATGTTTTGCGGAATTGCCTTGAGGTAATCGTAGATGCTACTGTACTGCTGCCGCACAGCACTGTCAGCATACATTTCATCCCAGATGTTTTTGCCTACATGGTAACTGTTAAATATCTCACTCATGATTACGGGAAGCTAAGGTGCGAAGGCATATTAAACCATGGGGTAAATAACAAAAAATAAATAGCAATTAAAAATGTAGTTTCGAGGCCGATTTTAGTTTGTTATATGATTTACTTAGGACAGAAAAATACGCTCACCATTTTACGTGCCAGTGCGGTTGGTTTATACCTTACCGATGATGAGCAGAATGATATTTTATTACCCAATAAATTCACTACCCCCGAACAAAAAATAGGGGATAAAATTGAAGTGTTGGTATACACTGATTCGGAGGACCGGCCTGTTGCTACTACACAGGAGCCGAAGATAAAACTCAACCAATTTGCCGGATTGCGTGTGGTGGATATTGCTCCGTTCGGTGCGTTTTTGGATTGGGGTTTAGATAAAGATCTGCTGGTACCTGCCAAAGAACAAATAGTGCCCATGAAGGTAGGAGAGACCCATGTAGTGTATTTATACATAGATGAAGAAACTGATCGATTGGCAGCCTCGGCCAAATTGAATAAATTTTTTGTAAATGAACACCTCGATTTAAAAGTAGGAGAAGAGGTAGATATTGTGGTGTATGAAGATCACTTTCTCGGCTACTTTGCTGTAATTAATGATGCTTACAAAGGACTGATTTATAAAAACGAAGTGTTCCGCGACCTGGAAATTGGCGAACGTATGAAAGCATGGGTAAAAAAGGTAAAACCAACCAATGAGGTTGATTTAACCATTCAAAAGCTTGGTGTTGTACGTTTAGAAGAGGTGAAAGATATTTTGTACGATTACCTCAAAGCACACAACGGATTTATAGGCTTAACGGATGACAGCTCTCCCGATGAAATTGCCGATGCCTTACAGATTAGTAAGAAGGCCTTCAAAAAATCGCTGGGAATGCTCTATAAAAAGAGATTAGTGCGCATAGAGAAAGACGGAGTCTACCTCGTGTAGATACCGGATTCCAGATACCAGTCATCTTGCATCTGATATCCGGTATCTTCGCCTGATACAATTTGAATCTTCCCTAAACGTTATATCTTCGTTTCACTTCATGTATACACGCGGAATTTTAGTTTTACTTATTAGTACATTTGTTATTTCCTGCTCTGATTCCAAGTCAGATGAGGAGAACATTGATCTGGGATATAATTATTTTCCCACGCAAGTGGGCGCAACTTGGATTTATGATGTGGACTCGCTGATATATGACGATAATACGGGACAAACCACTATTGATACGGTTACTTATCAATACAAAGAACAGATTACCGGAGTTTATAAGGATGTTACAGGTGAAACAGCTCAGCTCATTAGTCGCTATTACAGATATTCAGATACATTACCCTGGACTGTTTTAAACCAATCGACACAAATGCTTACGGCTTTAAATGCCCAGAGAGTTCAGGAAAATACCCGGTATGTAAAGTTGGTTTTTCCATTGGCAAAAAATAAAACATGGAATGGAAATTTATACAATGCTCTGGATGCTGCCCCATATAAAGTAAGTTATCTGGATGAACAATTAATAGTAGGAAACACAAGCTACCCACTTACCGTGAAAGTTCAGCAAAAAAATGAAGAGAATGCGGTTAAAGAAATTATCCGCTATGAAGTATATGCACGCAATGTCGGATTGGTATACTCTTTATCCGATTCATTAGATACCCAGTATACGCTTTCTGGCGACCCCCTTACGCGTGGTTACCGTTATCGTTTTACATTAGTTTCGTATACCCCTTAATGAAAAGTGTATTTCGTTTACTAAGTCTGCTCATATTTGTAACATCGCATGCATACGGTCAGCATGTGTTTTGGGTTACATTTACTTCAAAGGATTCTTCTTTCTCTATCAATAATCCACAACAATTTTTATCGGATAAGGCTATCGCACGCAGGCAAAAATTCTCTATTCCAGTTGTCGAAAATGATTTGCCTTTAAATGTTGAATTTATCAATACGTTGCAGCAAAAAAAGTATACCATTATTAGCAAAAGTAAATGGCAAAATGGTGTTGCTGTAAAAACTGAACACAAAGCAGATGGTGATACCCTGAAACAATTATCCTTTGTGAAGCATGTGCAATACCTTGGTGCACATAAGCCCATTCGTACATCACGCCAACAGCAGGTAAATATAAATGAAATGATTACGGCATTGGATGCAAAATTTGAACCCAAAGGGCAACAAAAGACGGATTCAACTATATATGGTAAAGCCTGGAATCAGGTGAGCATGCTCAATACACAGCGCTTGCACAAACAGGGATTTGACGGAAGCAATGTGCTGATTGCAGTATTGGACGCAGGTTTTAATAACGTAGACAAATTACCTGTGTTCTCCAAGATGGTTAATGAAAACCGCATTGTCACAACGCATGATTTCGTTCAGAATGAATCCTCGGTATTTGAAGATGATGATCATGGTATGGCTGTGCTTTCATGCATGGCAGGTAATCTGAAAGGTGAGTTTATCGGTACAGCACCACAAGCTTCCTACGCCTTGCTGCGCTCCGAGTATGGTGTCACTGAAATGCCCATCGAAGAAGTGTTCTGGGCAGAGGCCATTGAATATGCAGATAGCATGGGTGCAGATATTGTAAACTCTTCATTAGGGTATAATGAATTTGATGATTCATATTTTAACTATTCGTATAAGGACCTGAACGGAAAAGAAACGATCATCTCTGCAGCGGCTTCCTTAGCGGTATCCAAAGGAATGGTAGTGGTGGTGAGTGCGGGGAATGAGGGTGATGAAGACTGGCGTTTTATATGCGTTCCGGCCGATGTTGAGGAAGTGATTACGGTAGGAGGGGTAACACGCGAAGGGTATTATGCAGGATTTAGTTCCATTGGTCCTACAGCAGACAAACGCATCAAACCTGATGTGATGGCTCAAGGTGATAATGTATGGGTGGCGTCAAGCAGAGGTGTGTTTTATGAAGGAGACGGAACTTCGTATTCGTGCCCTTTGCTTACAGGTTCTATTGCTTGTTTGATGCAGGCACATCCTGATAAAAATCCGGCCGAAATTACGAGTGCTTTGCACTTGAGCGGTAACCAATATTACAAACCGGATAAGTATAAAGGTTATGGTATTCCCGATATGGAGCTGGCGAATTTGATATTAGGCAACAGTTCATATCAATACACAACATTGTTGGATGCAAGGTTGCTTGGCGACAAAAGAATTCACCTCACTATTTATGTATCACATGCAACACGTGTTTCCATTGAGGTACGGAACGAATTAAATGAAATAGTCCTGATGGAGGTTGTTGGATTTAAAGCAAAAAGTTTGAATCGTACAGCACTGAAAAAAATAAAGAAACTAAAAAAAGGAATCTATAGCTTGCAACTTACTACCAGAGACCAAACAATATTCGATAAGATAATTGTACACTAATGAAATCAATTGAAAAACTTGAATACTATTTCGAAAAGGAAGTACCGCTTCATGTTGCCAGGTTGTTACCTGAAGCGCAACCGTTGTGGGGAACAATGAACGCAACTAAAATGCTCGACCATTTAAATGATCCGTTCAAATTGTGTACAGGGGTGTATCCTTTTCCTGAAGGCAGTATTATGGAAAAGGCTGATAAGTTGAAGGTGATTGCGTTATTAAGCGATCGACCATTGGTCAAAAACTTTAACAATCCATTGATTCAGATGTTGAGCAAGTCCTCGGATCTGGAGCATGAACAGGCCAAGGTGGATTTGATAAAAGGCTATCAGTTGTTTAAAGAATATTATAAAAGTAAGGGCAATGCATACACCATGCCGCATAATGTTTTTGGGTATTTGAATTACCATGAGTGGTTGTGGTTTCATTACAAACACTTCAGTCATCACTTTGCACAGTTTGGTTTAATACCCTATATCGATCGTTTCGAATTAGAGTAATTGTGTAAGGTCTCTGCTTCCAATGGTGCGTTTAACCGTAAATGCTTCACCATATTTTACATTGATCACCCTGCCGAATTCACGCGCCCGCGATTCCAGAAAATCCAGAAAGTCTTTACTTGAAATAGGTGATTCAGGTTCGTTGGATTGTGGATCGTAAAACTGTGACGAGAATGCCTTGATGCTTTCCATTTTGCGTTCAAAGAAAGGAGTGATGTCGAAAATCAAATCGGGTGTGATGTGATAATCCTGGATATAATGATAGATAGCCTTTGGTCTCCAGGGCTCTTGAGAAGTACCATTGTGAGTTGTTTCTATTTTGCGAAGTCCCGATAAAAAACTTGCATCATGGATCAGTGAAGCTCCACGTCCATGGTCAATGTGGCGGTCAAATTCCGAATTGCAAATAATGATCTCAGGTTGGTACTTCCGAATCATCTCTATAATTTTCAGCTGATGCTCTTCATCATTTTTGAAAAAACCATCACGCATGCGCAAATTCTCACGTGCATGAATACCCAAAATCACAGAGGATGCAGCAGCTTCTTTGTCCCTGAGTTCAGCACTCCCACGGGTTCCTAGTTCACCGCGGGTGAGATCTACAATACCCACTTTTTTACCCAGAGCAATATGAGCCATTACGGTGCCACTGGCGGCCAGTTCAATATCATCTGGGTGTGCGGCAAATGCTAAAATATCAAGTTTCATGCGGCAAATATATTGTTTCGAGAATTAACCTATAGTGTTATTTTAACACCGTTTCCTATGGGACGACTCGTGCACAACAGAATTTTCCCTCGTTCCACATCTCTGTCTGTTAGCACTTCATTATACCTCATATTCACACTTCCGTCAGTGCAGGTGGCGCTACACGAGCCACACATTCCGGCTTTGCAGCTGTATGGAATATCCAAATGCTGTTGTAAAGCAGCATCCAGAATACTCATAGGATATGGTATTTCAATTGTGTGTTTTGTTCCTTCGAATTCAAGTTCAACTGTGTAAGTTGACTTGTCAATATTCTGTTCCTGGTGCAATGTCCCGTCATCATCATCTGCTTCATCTTCGGGCAATACAAAGGTTTCTTTTTTGAGTTGCTCTTGTGTAAAACCCATTGTGAGCAGCGTGATACGACACATCAGCATATAATCGGTCGGCCCGCATGTATAAAACAAACAGTCTTCTCTGGGAACACTCATATGCTGTGTGACCATTCTTTCCAGTAACTCGCGGTTTAATCTTGCCATCGCAAGATTTTTACCATTGCTCCACAAATACACAATTGTAAGTTGTTCCGGGTATTGTTGTTGGAGTGCTTCCAGTTCAGCATAAAACAAGGTGGTATTAATGGAACGGTTGCTGTATATAAGCGTTATTTTTGATTGAGGCTCTGCAATTAATGCTGATTTTAAAATGGAAAACAAGGGTGTGATCCCACTTCCTGCACCAATTAAAAATAAATGTCTTTTTAGATGACTGTCGACTTCATATGTAAATAAGCCCATGGGGTCATAAGCTTCAATTTTATCACCTACTTTATACAGGTCTTGTAGTTTTCTGGAAATCTCACCATTTTCCACACGTTTTACCGAAATAGATAAGGGTTCATTTACAAAAGGAGAACTGTGCAGGGAATAAGAACGTCTTAAGGTTTTATTGTTAACCGTAAATTCGAGCGAAACAAATTGACCGGGAGTATAAGAGAAAGGAATATCGGAGGTAAACTCAAACGTCACCACATCATTAGGTTGTTCAATGATGTTGCTGATGTGTAAATAGATTTTTTTCATGCAGGTATGCAAACATACATAATACCGAAAGCATATCTGTAATAGTTAAATTACATTAACCTAAACAGCTATTGCATCGGCATTATACCAATAATATTCATACTATTTTTAAAATAATCTTGGTATAAAATGCTTACAGTAAACGTTCGATGGCTTTACGAATGCTACCTGAGGTCGGTCGCGTAAACGGAAAGAAATAATCTACTACTTCACCGTTGCGGTTAATAAGGTATTTTTGAAAATTCCATTTAGGACTAATGTTGACCTTGCCGTTCAACTGTTTAGTACTTAAAAACTGAAACAGCGGAATGGCCCTGAATCCCGTTACTGTTACTTTATCAAAAAGCGGAAACGTAATGCGAAAATGCATGTCGCAAAATTCTTTTAAGTTTTTGCCTTCAAGGGGCTCCTGTTTTCCAAAATCATTGGATGGGAAGGCCAATATTTCAAAACCTTTGTCTTTGTATAGTTTGTATAATTCTTCCAACTCTTTATACTGAGGTGTGAACCCACATTCAGAAGCAGTATTCACAATCAACAGTACTTTGCCCTTGTATTGCGAAAGCTCAACAAGGTCCCCTTCAATATTCTGAACGCTAAACGAATAGATGTTGGGAGTGTTGGTTTTAACGACTTTCATTGAACACTAAACGTTTCAAACGGCCTAAATGTTCATAATAGTGTGTAAATGGTTTTGAAATTCAACTCATTGAGTTAACCTTTGCACCGCAAAATCCTTCAAAATGGAATTCTTTATAATTTATCCGGTATTTATGTGGATGGCTGTACCGGTTGCACAAATGGCCAGGCAGCGTGGTTACTCCGGAAGATGGTGGTTTCTGATAGCTTTAGTATTACCCATTATCTCCATCTTCATTGTTAGATTGCTGAAGCCAAAACAGAAGCTGGAGCGGCCACTTCCTTTTCCGGAAGCAATTCCCCGTGAAGGGGATAAGGTTTTGTATTCCCGGGAAACATGATGAAAGTCGGTGAAAAGCACCATTCTTTTACCAATAAAATCCCTGCAACTATTCAAATAATACCTACATTTGTCGCGTGATTAAATGGTGGAAAATAACAGGCGTATTACTGGTGTTGTACGCGCTCATCTGCGGGTTGTTATTGCCCGTACCCGATTTGCCAATTTTAGAGCAAAGCATTCGCAATTTATATTATCATGTTCCTATGTGGTTTAGCATGCTTTTATTGCTGTTGGCATCCATGATTCATGCCATCAAATACCTGTCATCGGGTAAAGTTGAGCATGATTTGAAGTCGGCCGAATATGCCAATGCCGGTATTTTATTTGGCGCAATGGGGCTGGTAACAGGAATGATCTGGGCTAAAAATACATGGGGTGCATTCTGGACCAACGATCCCAAACTCAATAGTGCTGCCATTGGTATGTTGATGTACTTAGCATATACCGTACTCCGTAATTCCATTGAAGACGAAGAAAAAAAAGCCCGCATATCTGCAGTGTACAATGTGTTCAGTTTTCCCATTTTCACTGTTCTCATTTTTGTATTACCGCGTCTTACCGATTCCTTGCATCCGGGAAATGGCGGTAATCCGGGCTTTAACAGTTACGACCTCGACAGTCGTTTGCGTATGGTATTTTATCCTGCAGTTATTGGTTGGACACTTGTCGGTTTCTGGATAGCCGACTTACGCATTCGTTTAAAAAAGATTGAACTTAAAAAAGAATCATAATTCATGAAAAATATACTGAACATCATATTGCAAATGCAAACCGTTGGAGCTGCTGATGCGCAAGGCACCGAAAAATTCTATGTAGTGGTGGGAGTGATAGCCGTTATTTTTATCGGTATTGTAGGATATCTTATCAGCATCGACCGCAAAATCAATAAACTCGAAAAGTAACCATGAAAAAGTCTTCTATCATTATCATTATTCTGATTGCAGTAGCCATTGGTGCTATTGTAAGTTCTTATGGAGATGCCAGTACATACGAGAATTTTAGCGTAGCAGCAGAAAATCCGGACAAGGAATACCACATCGTGGGTACGCTCAACCGTACCAAAGAAAAGCATTACGATCCTAAAGCAGATGCAAACTATTTTACCTTTTACCTGATTGATGATAAAGGCAAAGAAAGCAAAGTTATTTACCGTGCTCCCGAACCTCAGGATTTTGACCGCTCGGAAAAGATTGTGATCATTGGCAAAATGAACGGGGAAGAATTTGAAGCATCCAAGATTTTGTTGAAATGCCCGAGCAAATACACTGAAAATGAAGTGAAGGGTTCATAAGAACCTTTAGAATACACCAAACACCCACCTAACCAATACCGAATGAACGAAGTACTATTTGAAGGAGAACGATTAATATATGGGAACCTCGGCCACTTAGCCGTGGTTCTTGCTTTTGGGACGTCTATCATTGCAACATTAGCCTACTTTTTTGCGGCTCAGAAACCCGAGGAAAAGAATTGGGAAAAAATAGCCGACAGTGCATTTTATGTGCACACCTTTTCGGTATTGAGCATTGTAGGAATTCTGTTTTTTATTATCCACCAGCATTTGTTCGAATATCATTATGCATGGCAGCATTCTTCACGTGAGTTGCCTGTGCAGTATATGATCTCCTGTTTTTGGGAAGGTCAGGAGGGAAGTTTCCTGTTGTGGATCTTCTGGCAAATGGTAATCGGTAATATCTTATTGCGTACAGCAGGTAAATGGAAAAGTCCGGTAATGGCCGTAGTAATGCTTTCGCAAATTGCATTGACGTCCATGTTGATTGGTGTGAAAGTATTTGGTTACAAAGTGGGAAGCAGCCCTTTCGAATTGTTGCGTGTAGCCATGGGCAATGCTCCTATCTTCAAACGTCCTGATTACTTATCCAAAATTGCAGATGGTAACGGATTGAATCCGTTGTTGCAAAATTACTGGATGGTGATTCATCCGCCCACATTGTTCTTTGGATTTGCCACCACTATTGTGCCGTTTGCCTTTGCCATTGCCGGTTTATGGAAACGTGATTTTACCGGTTGGATCAAACAGGCATTGCCTTGGGGATTGGTAAGTGTTATGGTATTGGGAACAGGAATCATCATGGGTGGTTTCTGGGCATATGAAAGTTTAAGCTTCGGTGGGTATTGGGCATGGGATCCGGTTGAAAATGCATCATTGATTCCGTGGCTAATATTGATTGCCGGTGTGCATGTTGTGCTCATCTTTAAACATACAGGGAACTCATTATCGGTAGCGTTTATCCTGATCCTCACAACATTTTTATTGGTGTTGTACGCTACCTTCTTAACCCGTAGCGGCATATTGGGTAACTCATCGGTACACTCATTTACCGATCTGGGTATGAGCGGACAGTTGTTGGTTTTCTTATTCGTGTTTGTGATACTCTCTGTAGGGTTGATGGTAAAACGATGGAAGGAATTGCCAAAATCAGCTAAGGATGAAGAGATCTACACCCGCGAATTCTGGATGTTTATCGGAAGTCTGGTATTGGTTATTTCTGCTTTTCAGGTGATTCTTACTACCTCGATTCCGGTATTCAACAAAGTGCTGGGTACCAATATGGCTCCGCCTGCGGATGTTATTCAGCATTACAATAAATGGCAAATGCCGATGGCTATCATCATAGCCTTATTAACAGCTGTTGGTCATATTTTAAAATATAAAAAGAACTCAGGAGATGCTATTCGAAAAATTGGAATCTGGGCAGCCGTTTCATTGGTTATTGCCGTTGCTCTCATGTTTGCCTTTGAGTTGAAAAATTGGTTTTACATCGGATTGTTGTTTGCTTCGGTATTTGCCGTGATCGGTAACGCATCGCTGTTAAAACCTATGTTCAGTGGAAAAGTTCACTTGGTGGGTTCTTCAGTAGCACATATCGGGTTTGGTATTTTGCTCATCGGAGTTTTGGTTTCATCGGCTAATAAACAAGTTCTTTCCATTAACCAAAGTGGTATGCAGTTAAACCCGGAGTTTGATGCGAAAGCCAATATGGAACATGTATACCTCGAAAAAGGGAAAGCACTCCGTATGGGTGATTATGAAATTGAATACCGCAAAGACACAACCGAATGGGTGAACAATTATTATGAGGTTCACTACAAAAAAATAAAACCGAACACGAATGAAGTGGAGTATGAGTTTGATTTGTATCCAAACGCACAAATCAACCCCAAAATGGGATTGGTAGCCAATCCGGATACCAAACATTATTGGTCACATGATGTGTTCACCTATGTGAGTTCAGTGCCAAAGGAAAAAGGAGAATCCAAGTTTGTACATCCGCAAACGTACGAAGTAGCAGTAGGTGATACGATTGTAACCAACAATGGTTATGTATTGTTAAAACGAGTGAACTCAAATGTAAAAGATGGTAAAATAGATTTGGCCAATATGCAATTGTTGATTGCTGCGGAACTGGAAGTTCATACTCTTGATAAAGTTTATGAAGCCACACCGATGTATGGGGTGCAAAACAATGCAGTAGCACAATTTGAATCCATTGTTGACGAAGCCAAATTGCGTTTTAAATTCACCAACGTAAATCCGGCCAATGGGAAAATCACCATTGAAGTAGCTGAGAAAGATACATCAGGTGAATTCATCATTATGAAGGCCATCAAATTCCCATGGATCAACCTGGTATGGGGTGGAACTATTATTATGGTTATTGGCTTTACACTGGCTATTATCAAACGACTTCGCGATTTGACACGCAAAAACTCATAATGGAAATTCATTCGGCAACCATATTGGGTTCTGGCAATGTTGCTTTTCATTTAGGAAAAGCGCTTGCACAAAATGGAATCCGTGTGGATGCAGTATACAGTCCCAATGAGACACATGCCATTTCATTGGCAGAACAGTTGAATACTCAAGCATTTTCGAAACCCGATAAACTTCCTTTATCATCAGATATTTACATTATAGCAGTAAAAGACACTGTCATAGAACAGGTGTCGGATCAACTGGCTGACGTTGCAGGATTGGTGGTGCATACTTCCGGGAATACAAGTATGGAAGTATTATCGAAACACAAGCGCTGCGGAGTGTTTTATCCCTTGCAAACCATTTCCAAACAGAGTGCATTGAACTTTACCCACGTCCCGGTATTGCTTGAAACAAAACAACAAGACGATATGGCATTGTTGAAGCAACTTACAACGGCATTAGGAGCAACATCCTATGAAGTAGATTCCGACAAACGAAAAGTTGTGCATGTGGCAGCTGTTTTTGCTAATAATTTCAGCAACCATTTGTATGGAATAGCCCAACAGATTTTAATAGAAAATAACCTGTCGTTTGAGATGCTCAAACCACTCATCCGGGAAACGGCTAATAATATTCAGCATTATAATCCCAATGAGGTACAAACGGGTCCCGCGGTGCGGGGTGATCAGACCACCATCAATACTCACCTGAAATTATTGAAAGAAATGCCCGGATATGCTCAGTTATATACATTGCTGAGTCAAAGTATCATCAATACTCACAAGGAAAAGTAACAGATGCCGCTCGTATATTTCGCGGTGTAATTGTATATTTACACAATGGCAAATTATTTAGCAAAACTGCACCACATTAAATGTTTCGTATTTGACGTAGATGGTGTGCTCACCGATGGAATGGTGATTGCGCTGGAAAGTGGCGAACAGGCACGCAGGTTTAATATCAAGGATGGTTATGGTATAGAGCGTGCGTTATTGGCCGGTTACCATGTAGCCATTATTTCCGGTGGTAATCAGGTAGGAGTTCAAAAGCGCCTCGAATTCTTAAAAATAAAACACATTCATTTAGGTGTAAAAGATAAAATTGAGGTGTTTGTGGAACTCTGCAATGACCTGAAAATAGAGCCATCCGAAGTTCTTTATGTAGGAGATGATTTACCCGATTATGATGTGATGAAACTTTCGGGATTGCCGTGTTGTCCGCAGGATGCCACACAAGAAATCAAAGAAATTTCGTTGTACATATCAGATAAAAAGGGCGGGAAAGGATGCGTGCGCGATGTGATTGAACGAGTGATGAAAGTACAAGGAACCTGGCGCAAGTTTGAAGGTGAGAATATTAATAATTAGATTAACGTTATTATGTTATTAAGTAATTGGGTTCATAAAATAGTAAGCAATTTGAATAGTACATTACGATTCGGAATTTCTACGGTCGAAAATTACGGTATCCTTAAATCAAATCCGAAATCAACAATCCGAAATCCGAAATTCTATTTTCTGCTATTCTTCTTTTTTAGTACTCAGGTTTTTGCAACCCGCATTCTCATTCCAATGGACGAAAACCAGAAGAATCACCTTAAGGCATACGGAATTGCTTTTTGGGAACTGAAGCGTGATCAGGATGTGGATTGGTTGCTCAATTATCGTGATGGTAGTTTTATGCTGCAATTCAGTGAAGCTGCTGAAAAGGAATGCAGGGTAAGGGGAGTGAGTTATGAGGTGATCAGTGAAGGACAAACCTCTCAGATCTTATCAGAAATAGCCAAACCGGAAGTGAACATGGAACTGGTGAAACTACATAAAGCTCCAAGGATTGCGGTGTACTCTCCCAAAACCAAACAACCTTGGGATGATGCGGTAACATTGGTACTGACCTATGCCGAAATTCCTTACGAAACGATTTTTGACGATGAAGTATTGAATGGAAAATTACCCTTGTACGATTGGCTTCATTTGCATCATGAAGATTTTACAGGTCAATATGGTAAGTTTTATTCCAACTTTGCTAATGCTGCATGGTATCAGGCTGAGGTTAGAGAATCGGAAGCCATGGCTGCCAAACATGGATTCAAAAAGGTATCTGAACTGAAATTGGCCATAGCCAAAAAGATTCGGGACTTTACCAGTGGTGGAGGTTTTTTATTCGCGATGTGTTCGGCAACCGATAGTTATGATATTGCCCTGGCAGCTGATGGTGTTGATATCTGTGAATCGATGTTTGACGGAGATCCTGCCGACCCGCAGGCAGATGCAAAATTGAACTTCAACAATAC
>JAZKGH010000035.1:0-3899 GCA_040386055.1 Bacteroidota bacterium | reverse complement strand
ATATTTCAGGAACAGCTAACATGGCATCTATGAAAGCAGATGGTGCAGCCAATATTAAGGCAGAAGAACTCATATGTCAGCAGGCTACCGTGGAAACAGATGGTGCGGCCAATGCCAAAATTCAAGCTACCCAAACCCTGAATGCAAAAGCAGATGGAGCCAGCTCAATACGTTTTAAAGGAGATCCTCAAAACAGAAACTTTTCAATTGAAGGGTTAGCAAATATAAAAGGTGCTAAAGAAGGTGAAGAGTATAACGGTGCTGTTGGTGGAGGTATCAGAGAAGAAATAAATAAGGAGTTGAATAATGATGGTGATACCACACGGGTAAAAATTGGTAAACGTAAGTTGATGATTATTGAAGACAAGAGAGAGAAAGCTTATGGAGAAAATAATGAAGACGATGAACGTCAACGTAGAATGAAATCGGTATGGGGAGGATTTGAACTGGGTGTTCAGGGTTTTGCAACTCCCTCAATGAACTTTAACATGCCAGCCTCGCATAAATTTTTGGAATCGAATGTCGGCAACTCCTGGTTCTTTGGTCTCAATACACCTGATTTGGATGGACACATTATCAAGAACAAACTAGCACTTACAACGGGCCTGGGAATAGTATGGAACAATATCCATTTTGATGGCAACGATTATTTGACTCCGAATGCAGATAGCTTAACGGCAACGTCTTCGGCAGCTGGTACAAAATTAAGCCTGAATAAACTATATACGTTTGACATCACCGCACCCTTACTGATTAAGTTTGCACCCGGAACATCCAAAAAAGTAAAAGGCGGATTTCATTTTGCGGCCGGAGCTATTATACATTATGTGGTAACATCAAGTGTTGTTACAGAGACATCCTCTGGTGGGTTTGATCAACGGGTGGAAATGGATGATGATTTTAACATCAACCCATTCAGAATAGATGCTACCGTGAGAATGGGATATGACAGAATTAAATTATTCGCCAATTACTCACTTACACCTTATTTCAACTCATCCAAGGCTCCCGATGTTAGATTGTTTTCTGCAGGGCTAACATTGATAGGGTTTTAATATAAACACCATAATTGGTAAAAGCCATCCGTCAACTGACGGATGGCTTTTTTTGTTGTATTCTCCTAGTACTAATGGTATCAGGATGAATCACTACATCTTTGTGTAATTTTTCAACACGGAATTTTAAATACCTTCGATGACTAATTCATAATTGATGAGACTTAATAGTACACTTTTATTCAGCTTCGCATGTCTGTTGGCAAGCCTTCAGTTACATGCCCAAACAACTTTCAAAATGTTCGACAATGAGTTGTTTATTGATGGCTATGCAAACGGACAATTAACCAAATACAATGATTCATTGCCACCCAGTGCCGGGGTGAGCAGATTAAGAACATCATTGGTAGCAAAAAAATTCAGCCCAACTCAACTGGTATCCATCGGTAATGATTTATCAATGAAAGTATTGATAAAAGCATCGTGTGATAATTACGACAGAGGTGGACATGTGAGTTTGGCATTTGTACCCAAAGGGCAAACAACATACAATCCGGATAGTGTGAAGCGAATTGAAATTGCCCGTTTCATCACACCTTTCATGAACAAAAATAAAAAGCCTGATACTGTTCCATACACATATGAGATCAATAATGTGGCGTCATTGCTGAATGAAAAAGCCATAACCGATAGTTTTGACGTTTGGTGTGAGCTCGATGTATTTGGTGTTCCTTATGCTGCGAATACACAAATTACTGGTTGTGCGGGTAGAGCGGATGTGTTTTTCGGGTCGGTTGATTTTACCACCACCACACCACACGCCATTCAAAACAACAATGTTATGGTGGCTTTGGGTAATCAGTTGGACTTTAATAATTATCAGACTAAGGCAACTGATGTTATGGGGCAAACAATCAAAACCATTACGTATAATTTACCGGTAAAAACATATCACACCAAAATATACCTTATCACTTCCAATCACGGTGCAGGTACCAATGGTGAGGAATACAACAGACGAACCCATTTTGTGTATGCAGATGGAAGTCAGGTACTGGCATATTTGCCGGGTTTTGAGAGCTGCGAACCTTATCGCAAATACAATACACAGGGAAATGGCATTTATGGAGCAAGCCCACGTAGCGATGAGGAATGGCAATCGTTTAGCAACTGGTGCCCCGGTGCATATATCCCCACACGCATCATTCATTTAGGTACACTTGAGGCCGGTACACACACATTTAAAATTGAAGTTCCTGAGGCCATATTCCAGGGAGCCGATGGTAACTTTCCCTTGTCCGTTTATATTCAGGGAAAAACAGAATACGTTGCGGGAGTATCAGAGTTGAATGCACATTTGGCAAATATCTCATTATATCCTAATCCCGTTAATGGTAGTATTGTTACAATATCTTCTGAGATTGATGTGACAGGAGTATCAGTTTACAATGCTGTAGGAAAACGCGTTCTGGAAGAAGCAGGTACAACCTCGATCAATGTTGAATCGTTAACGGAAGGCATTTATTATGTGAAAGTAGATCTTTCAACAGGAGAACATACCGTTAAATCGTTTATGAAGAAATAGATTAAAAAGTATATGAATAAAAAAGCCCCGAATGAATCACTTCATCCGGGGCTTTTTAGTTAGAACTAAATTGGATTATTTCAATCCAAAAGCTTTTTTTACTTTATCTGTATAGTCCAGTTTTTCCCAGGTAAACAATTCCACTTTCTTGGTAATTTTTTTACCATCAGGTGAAGTGAATGTTTTGGTTACTACTTCGTTTTTACGTCCCATGTGACCATATGCAGCAGTTTCGCTGTAGATAGGGTTACGCAACTTCAAACGAGTTTCAATACCATAAGGAGTCATGTCGAAAATCTTCTCTACTTTCTTAGCAATGTCTCCGTCTGTCATTTTCACTTTAGACGTTCCGTATGTGTTGATATAAATACCCATTGGCTCTTTTACACCAATAGCATAGGATACTTGTACCAATACTTCTGAACATAACCCGGCAGCTACTAAGTTTTTAGCAATGTGGCGTGTAGCATATGCAGCACTTCTATCTACCTTACTTGGATCTTTTCCTGAAAATGCTCCTCCTCCGTGTGCACCTTTTCCGCCATATGTATCAACAATAATTTTACGACCTGTTAAACCGGTATCTCCATGTGGACCACCAATTACAAATTTACCGGTTGGGTTGATATGGTAATAGATGTTATTGTTAAACAACTTAGCGTATTTTTTGTATTTGATTTTAACACGCGGAATCAAAATCTCAATAATATCCTTTTTGATTTTAGCCAACATCTTAGCTTCTGTATCAAAATCATCATGTTGCGTAGAAACTACGATTGAATCAATACGAATCGGTTGGTTTTTATCATTGTATTCCAATGTAACTTGTGATTTTGCATCCGGACGTAAGTATTTGATGGCTTTGTTTTCTCTACGCAATGCAGCAAGTTCGAGCAAAATACCGTGAGCCAAATCCAAAGCCAAAGGCATGTGGTTATCTGTTTCGTTGGTTGCATAACCAAACATCATTCCCTGATCACCCGCACCCTGATCTTGTTTTTTCTTACGATCAACACCCTGGTTAATGTCTGCAGATTGTTCATGAATAGCAGAAAGCACTCCGCATGAGTTTGCTTCAAACATATATTCACTCTTGGTGTAACCAATTTTTTTGATTACATCACGTGCAATGGTCTGAACATCCAAATACGCTTTTGATTTTACTTCACCTGCCAACACAACTTGTCCTGTAGTAACAAGTGTTTCACAAGCTACTTTTGATTCAGGATCAAACGCTAAAAAATTGTCAATAAGAGCATCCGAAATCTGATCGGCTACTTTGTCTGGGTGTCCTTCACTTACGGACTCTGATGTGAACA
>JAZKGH010000034.1:304-4042 GCA_040386055.1 Bacteroidota bacterium | reverse complement strand
CGATCTGATATTGCAGTATGCCCGGTTTCTCAAGAAATATTATGAAGAGAGAGGGGCTGTGGTAAACAAAGTAAGAGCTGAGGTATATGTTACCCTGAATGCGCGGCCAAGTAAATTATTGATAAGTGACCAACAAAACCTGCTGGAGTTAACAGACTCATGGCAACATAAAAACTGGATTTTACCTTTTGAAACGAAGTAGTATTTTTCTGATTTGCATAATGTGTTCGCTGAATCTTTTGGCGCAACAAACTGCTGATGTGCAGGGAAGAATAACGGAAGGTGTATCACACAAGAGCATTGAAGGAGCTGTGATTTCTATTCGCCAACTGAATAAGCAGGCGAGGACCGAAAAGGATGGTCATTACAGTATCACAGCAGTTCCATATGGTACATATGAAGTTGAGGTTTTTGCCGAAGGCATGCAGAAACTTACACAGCAATTATTGGTGAATACGCTGACGGTTGTGTTGCATGTCAATCTGGAATCCATATCAGCCAAATTACAAGAAGTGAAAGTAACTTCTGATAAAGAGAATAGTAATGGCATCAAACGCATGAACAGTGTTGATGGGTTTGGGATTTACGAATCCAAAAAAACGGAAGTCATTATACTGAAAGACATGAATGCTAATCTGGCTACCAATAATGCGCGCCAGGTATTCAGTAAAGTTCCCGGATTAAATATTTGGGAAAGCGATCAGGCCGGATTGCAGTTAGGTGTTGGAGGTAGGGGATTAAGCCCGAATCGAACATCCAACTTTAACACCCGCCAAAATGGGTATGATATCAGTGCCGATGCATTGGGCTATCCTGAAAGTTATTATACGCCACCCATTGAAGCCATTGAAAGAATAGAGGTTGTAAGGGGAGCTGCCAGTTTACAATATGGAACCCAGTTTGGAGGGATGCTCAACTTTGGATTCAAAAAAGGTCCTGCCGATAAAAAGATTGAAGTTGTATCAAGGCAAACGGCAGGGTCATTTGGTTTCTTTGGTTCGTTTAACAGTTTAGGAGGAACAATTGCCAAAGGCCGCTTGAATTATTATACATTCTTTAATCACAAACAAGGCGATGGCTGGAGACCGAATTCTGGTTTTGACGTGAATACAGTTTATGGTTCGGTGAGGTATGATGTTACCGAAAAACTTTCCTTTAATGCCGACTATACATTTATGAGTTATAATGCTCAACAACCGGGAGGCATGACAGATGCACAGTTTGCAGCCGACCCGCGCAGGTCCTTTCGCAGCCGGAATTGGTTTAAGGTGAATTGGAATTTATTTGCCCTTACTGCCGATTACCAGTTTAACGAACGTACCAAACTCAACATCCGAAATTTTGGACTGATGTCGCAACGATTTGCATTGGGTAATCTCGAACGGATTAATGTTGCCGATTTGGGCGGATCCCGAACTTTGATACAAGGTGATTTTGCCAATATTGGAAATGAAACCCGTTTGTTACATCAATACCGTTTGTTGAATCGCGATCATACTCTTTTGATTGGTACCCGTTTTTATTATGGAAGCAATCAATCCATTCAGGGTGATGCAAGCAGTGGAAGTGATGCCGATTATTCTTTTACAAACCCGCAGGATCCCGAAGGCTCCGACTATACTTTTACCAATAAAAATGCAGCAACTTTTGTTGAAAATATTTTTCGTTTAGGTAAAAAAATAACCCTTACACCGGGCGTTCGATTCGAGTACATTAACACGGCTTCAGATGGCCATTATAAGCTACTCACCAAAGACTTTGCAGGGAATGTGGTTGTCGATTCAAATATTTATGGTAGAGAACAAAGTGTCCGGTCGTTTGTGATTGGTGGGATTGGGATGAGTTATAAGCTCAATCCATATGTGGAGTTTTATGGTAATATTTCACAAAATTATCGTGCAGTTAATTTTAATGATATCAGGATTGTGAATCCGAATAACAAGGTTGATCCCAATATGAAAGATGAGAGTGGTTACAGTGCCGATGTGGGTGTAAGGGGAAATTATAAGGACATTATCAATTATGATGTGACCGTGTTTTTGTTATCGTATACAGATCGCATCGGACAAATTTTAAAAGCGGATCAGCCACCGTTGTATCAGGATTATCGTTATCGCACCAATATTGCTGATTCACGAAATCTCGGTATTGAATGTTTTATCGAAGCTGATATATGGAAAATGGCAGCATCCAAACCATCCAAAAACAGTTTGCTCTTGTTTACCAATATTGCCTTTGTGGATGCGAGATATATTGACGCTAAGGATAAGGCAATTGAAAACAATAAAGTAGAAATGGCTCCTCCGCTGATGTTGCGCGCTGGTATTACCTATAAGCGCGGTGGTTTAAAAGGCACTTTGCAAGGAAGCTATGTTACCGAACATTATACTGATGCTACCAATGCGGTTCGGGTAGCAGGAGCAGTAAACGGCATCATTCCAACATATCGGGTAGCCGATTTTTCCCTTGGTTACACTCTTAAGCGTTGGACTATTGAAGCCAGTTGTAACAACCTCTTGAATGAAATGTATTTTACCCGCAGGGCCGACTCCTATCCGGGACCGGGCATTATTCCAAGTGATGGCCGCAGTTTCTATATTACCTTAGGTATTAAGATTTAAGGGCTATCCACTTTTAGGAAAATACGTCTAAACTGTTCACACTTTTTATAGTGATAGATGATTTAACCGCAGCGAGCTCTGCGGTTAAAAATAGTGTTGACTATAAACGGAGAGTAATTTAGGACTTAATCAGTTCAATAAACAACTCCCTGCCGGCCCTTGGCGCAATGGAGTTAAGACATGGCGTCATTTGGTTGATGATGAACAGAGGTGAAAAATAGCTTCTGTATTCTAATTCGTTTCCTCCAAAAGGTGGTCCTCCCTCAAATTCACAATTAAAAAGCACTCCGGCAACTCTACCTCCTTGCATTAATAAATGATGGCATTGAGTGGCATACTTTGTTCGCAGGGAGGGATCAATAGCACAAAAGAATGTTTGCTCCAAAATGATATCATATTCACCTGCGTGTTCGAAAAAATCACCGCACACCGCCTTGAAGTTTCCTTTAGAAGTAATGGTACTGAACGATGCCGGTAATGTTTCAATAAGAGCAGGAACAATATCCAGAACAGTAACATTTGAAAAACCTTTCTCCAGCAAGTAACGTGCTTCGTAGGCATTGCCGCAACCCGGAATCAGGATACGCAGGTTTTTGTCTGCTAAGGAGTCGATAAACCCTTTGAGGGGAGGAGATACTATACCCATATCCCATCCTGTTTGCTGCTGCTGCCACCTGTTTTCCCAATAGTGTTTATCGGTGATTCCCATTTTGTTGATTTAATGTGTAATCCTTTCCAAAAAATGCCCTAATCTTGCGGCAAATTAATACTTAATATAATGAAATTCTTTTTAGATACTGCAAACCTTGATCAGATTCGCGAAGCCAACGATTTAGGAATTTTGGATGGTGTTACCACCAATCCTACTTTAATGGCCAAAGAAGGTATTAAAGGCGAAGAAGCTATTGCGGCGCATTATAAAGCTATCTGCGAAATGGTAGATGGTGATATCAGTGCCGAGGTTTTGTCTACCGATTTTGCAACTATCGTTGAAGAAGGTAAAAAACTCGCTGCCATTCACCCGAATATCGTGGTAAAAGTACCAATGATCAAAGACGGTGTTAAAGCGATCAAATGGTTTACCGATAATGGAATCCGTACTAACTGTACGCTGGTA
>JAZKGH010000034.1:0-294 GCA_040386055.1 Bacteroidota bacterium | reverse complement strand
CAGGCAATACTCGCTGCTAAAGCTGGTGCAACTTATGTATCGCCATTTATCGGTCGTGTAGATGATACAGGTTGGGATGGTATGGAACTGATTGGCCAGCTCCGTCATATTTTTGATGTGCAGAATTACAAAACAGAAATATTAGCGGCTTCTATCCGCAATGCTTTACATATTATTAAAGCTGCTGAACTGGGTGCTGATGTTTGTACCTGTCCGTTGCCTTCTATTTTAGGATTGCTGAAACATCCTTTAACAGATAGCGGGCTTGCACAGTTTTTGGAAGATGCGAAGAAA
>JAZKGH010000033.1:0-2383 GCA_040386055.1 Bacteroidota bacterium | reverse complement strand
AGGCGCTCATTGACAACTCCCTCTCAGCTATATTCTTAACCAAGCCCGATGGTGCAATTATTGAAGCGAATCCGGCTGCACAACTTTTGTTTGATTACACACTGGATGAATTGAGAAATATCGGGCGACAAGGAATTATAGATCATTCTGATGCTACCAACATTAAAGAAATGTTGCAGAAAAGAGATATACACGGAAGGGCATCGGGGGAAATAATTGGCATCCGAAAAAATGGAGATCGCTTTCCGATTGAGTTTACCTCTGCCCTTTTTAAAGATAAAAACCAAGAGGTATTTACTTACACCATCTTAAATGATATAACAGAAAAAAAAACAGCTCAGCAAAAACTTATTGACAATGAAAAACGCTTTAGGGCAATGGTTGAAAACGGGTCAGATGCTATTGTAATTTTTGATGCAACTGCCAATCTCATTTATATTTCTCCAGGTGTTAACCGTATTCTTGGTTATACCGAACAGGAAGCTTTGCAACTTAATAGCCTCAATATCATACATCCGGCTGACGGGGAGTATGTGCGTATTAAAATGCAGGAGAGTCTGGGTAAGCCCGGGGTTCCAATTAAAAACATCTGTTGCCGTATCAAACACAAGGACGGAAGATGGTTGTATATTGAAGCTACCATCACAAATTTATTGCACGAACCGGCCATTGGGGGTATTGTAACCAATTTTAGCGATGTAACACAACGCAAACAAATTGAAACACAGCTTTCCAGCATAACAGATAACCTCAAGGGTGTTGTATTCCGCTATAAACAAGAAGTTGACGGAACCAACCAAATGATGTACCTGAGCAAAGGATCCATAAACATGTGGGGAATTGAAGCAGAAATGGCAATGGCAAACAACCAGCTCATCTGGAACCTGTATCACAAAGACGACCTGGAAGCTCATATTGCATCTATACAGCAATCAAAGGAAAATTTAACGGAATGGACTCATGAATGGCGCATCAATCATCCGGATGGGTCTGTTCGTTGGCAGCGGGGCGTGGGTAACCCGCAGCGTTTGCCAGATGGATCAGTAATTTGGGACTCACTCATTATCGATATCACAGCTCAAAAAGATCTCGAAAAAGAGAAAATGGATGTTGCCAATAATCTAGCTGAACGAAATGTTTTCATAGAAACAATTCTTCAAAATCTTCCCATTGGGATCTCAGTGAATAAAATTGATACGGGAGAAGCTACAATGATCAATAGCAATTTCAGTAAAATTTATGGCTGGGAAGATAAAGACTTGCAAAACGTGGCTGCTTTTTTTGAAAAAGTATATCCCGACGAAACTTATCGCAAGGAAATGATAGAGCGGGTGATGAATGATATTGAAAGCCGGGTACCAGAAAGAATGGAGTGGAAAGGTATTGAAGTAACCGACCAAAATGGACAAAAGAAAATAATCAATGCGAAGAACATTCCGCTGTATGAGCAAAACCTGATGATTTCTACTGTAACAGATGTCAGTACAGAAGCAAGGCAGGCAGCAGAAATACAAAAAACCAAGACCGATCTGGATAAAATAATGAAATATTCTCCAGACGTGGTTTGCACCATTAATGAACAGGGCGATTTTGTTAAATTAAGTGCTGCTACTGAATCCATCTGGGGCTATACACCCGAAGAACTGATTGGCAAAAAATATATAGAACTGGTACATCCCGATGACCGTGAAAAAACCAATCTCGCTGCTGCTGCAATAACTTCTGGTCAGGATATGACTAATTTCGAAAACCGGTATATCCGCAAAGATGGCAGCGTAGTTCCGATTGTCTGGTCGGCCAAATGGGACGATCAAGAAAAAATGATATTTTGTATTGCCAAAGATGGAACTGAAAAAAATATCGCAGAGTTAGCGATCATTGAATCGGAAAAAAAGTATAAGAACCTGTTTGAAAACAACCCCTCACCCATGTTTGTATGGGAGTTTGCCACGAAGCAAATCATAGATTGCAATATAGAAGCCTTGATGCAATATGGCTACAGCCGGGAAGAATTTTTACAGCTATCTATCAATGAAATCCGGCCTAAAGAAGATATTGCCGAACTGGAAAAAGTTACTGCCAACGAAAAAACCTATGGCGATATTCACACCAGAATATGGCGACATTTGAGAAAAAACGGTGAGTTGTTTTTTGTTGAGGTTAATGGCCATCTGATAGATTACAATGGTGTGAAGGCTTCGTTGGTTATGGTAACCGACATTACAGAAAAACTAACAGCCGAAGAAACAATTAAGGAAAGCAACCAGCGATATGAAAATGTTACCAAGGCAACTTATGATGCAATCTGGGATTGGGATATGACCAGTAACAAACTGTACTGGGGAGATATGTACACAAAATTATTCGGAGAAATTAGCGACAA
>JAZKGH010000032.1:0-13395 GCA_040386055.1 Bacteroidota bacterium | reverse complement strand
ATTTAAAGCACTGGGCATTTTAGTAATTTCAGGGATGTTTGCAGGTATCATCCCCGCGCAAAGGGCGATTTCTATAAAACCAGTGGATGCACTAAGAGCTGATTGAGAAAAAATGCGGAATGGAAAGTAGGAATAATGAAAGATGAACAGAGCAAACAGATTAAGTGTATAATAAATTCCGCACTTTTGGCATTCCGAAATCCGAATTATTTACGGAATGTCAAAAGTGTGGCATTAAGATAAAGAATATCTAAAAGGTAAAAAAACAACAGATAGCTGAATATGAAAAGAGTACTTAAAATAACATTATTGATTGCCTTGGTTGGAGGTTTTGTGTGGACGATCTGGTTTTTGTATCAGAAATCGGAGGAGAAACCCGTTGTGTTTCAAACGCAACAACCGGAGGTTGCCAATATCATTAAAAAGACCGTTGCAACAGGGGCAGTGGTGCCACGTAAAGAGGTAAATATTAAGCCACGTGTATCAGGTATTATTGAACAATTGTATGTGATCGCAGGTGATAAAGTAAAAAAAGGAGATATGATTGCCCGCATCAAAATCATTCCCAATATGGTGAGTTTAAATGAGGCAGAGAACCGCATGAATAGAGCTAAACTGGCCTTGGATAATTCGAAGATTGATTACGACCGTAACAAAAAATTGGTGGATGCAAAAATGATTGCCTTCTCCGATTTTCAGCAATTTCAATTAACGTACAATAATGCAAAAGCAGAATATGAAACAGCCGAAAACAATCTGCAATTGATCAAAGATGGTATCAGCAAAAGTGCGGGAGCAGTAAGCAATACGATTGTTCGTAGTACCATTGAAGGAATGGTGTTGGATGTTCCACTTAAGGAAGGAAGCAGCGTGATTGAAAGCAATACATTCAATGAAGGAACAACAATTGCCGTAGTGGCTGATATGGGTGAGATGATTTTTGAAGGGAAGGTAGATGAAAGTGAAGTAGGAAAAATTAAACCGGGAATGGATTTGATTTTAACAATTGGCGCCATTGAAAAAGAAAAATTTGAAGCAACATTGGAATACATTGCACCCAAAGGTGTAAAAGAAAATGGCGCTATTCAATTTTTGATCAAAGCTAAAATGAAATTAAGGGAAGGAAGTTTCATCCGTGCAGGATATAGTGCTACAGCGGATATTGTACTGGAAAGTAAAGACAGTGTATTATCTATTTCGGAGGCATTGCTTCAATTTGAAACAGAGGAGAAACCTTATGTGGAAATAGAAACTGCACCGCAGGTATTTGAAAAGCGGTATGTAAAACTGGGCTTATCGGATGGTATTCATATTGAGATATTAGAAGGCCTTACGAAGAAGGATAAAATAAAAGATCCGAACAGTAGTAATGCAAAGGATGATAAACAAAAGGATGACGAGTAATAATCATCTTTAATATCATGTTTTTAATACCGCAACTCTACGTATTTTTGTAGAATGATGATGCCAACCGAACAAGATATATGGAACGCACTTGAGGTAGTGAAGGATCCGGAGATACCAACGCTTAGTATGGTTGACATGGGGATTATTACCAAGGTAGAGGTGCGCGGTGAAAGCAGCGTATATGTGGAAATGACACCTACCTTCACGGGATGTCCGGCCATCAAAATGATGGAGGGAATGGTTTCGGATCGGTTGAAGGAAATTGGAATGCAAACCGTTGAGGTTGTAACTAACTTTGAAAAACCGTGGGATAGCAATAAACTTACTGCCCGAGGATTGATGTGTTTGAAAAAGCATGGATTGGCTCCGCCCGTAAAACACGAAGGTGAAGTTACTCAGGAATTATTGGAACATGTAGAATGTCCGTTTTGCGGAAGCAAAAATACTGATATGAAAAGTCCTTTCGGCCCTACCCTTTGCCGCAGCATGCATTACTGTAATGATTGCCTGCAGGCTTTTGAAGGATTCAAACCTGTGGTGTAATGTATTCTTTTTGTACACTTAATATGTGTATTTGTGTATTTCCTGTTTCGTCAAATGAAGTATTGTTGCTTCATGAATCGTCACCTACTCATTGTTTCTTTTTTAGTATTAGCACTCTTTGCAGTTGGCTGTAAAAGCAGAAGGGGAACAACTGTTTCCAAACGAAAGGAGAGCAACCGTAAAGAAATAGAGTATAAAAAGTTGAGTGAAAGACTCAATCTGAAGGTTGACCACAGTGATAATGTGAGACTCTATGCTTTTGTTGCCGATTGGTTGGGAACACCGCACAAAATGGGTAAATGCACCAAAGAGGCAATTGATTGCTCATGTTATGTGAGACTTATGTATGAGGAGGTTTACGGACGCAATATTCCCCGCTCCTCAAAGGAAATGTTTGATGCAAGCATAAAGCTGAGCAGTGATGAGTTAAAAGAAGGAGACCTCGTTTTTTTTAATATTAAAAGCAGTAAGGCCTCACACGTTGGGGTGTATTTAAAGGATGGCTGGTTTGCGCATGTAAGTACAAGTAAAGGTGTAATGATCAATAACCTTTCAGAAAAATACTACACACAATATTATATGGGTGGAGGAAGATTCTAAAATCAAACCCGCAGGACTTGATGCCCCCAAGGGGTCAAATATGCATAACAAGAAAAGTGCTTAAAAAGGAGGTGAAAGATTAACCTCTAAACAAAATATCCTTAATATTCAGTTGCAGATTAACATGCCCGTTAAAATGATTCTCTTCAATGGTGTAACAAATATCAAAGGAGATCCCTTGTGCTACTTTATCATAATGTTCTCCCAATCCGAAAGCGATGGCTTTAAAAATACGTCCACCATCTTCTTGCGTTAAACTTAGTTTTAAGTGATTATTTCCAACAATGGTTACATCACCCACATCCCACACATTTTTACTCATGAAAATGGGACTGTGATTACCCGGGCCAAATGGAGAGAACTGCTTGAGTACACTGAAAAATTTAGGAGTGATGGCTCTCAATGGAATTTCAGCATCGTATTCAATTTCCGGTGTTAAGCTTCTTTCTTTAATATTGGTGGCTACCACATCTTCAAACTTGGCGGCAAACTGCTTTACATTATCCAGCTTCATGGTTAATCCGGCTGCATGTGTATGTCCGCCATACTGCTCCAATAAATCAGAACATTGCTCAATTGCATTGTACAGATCAAACCCTTCAACAGAACGCGCAGATCCTGTTGCCAGTCCGTTTGATTCAGTTAAGACAATCGTTGGGCGATAGTATTTTTCAATGAGGCGTGATGCCACAATTCCGATAACTCCTTTGTGCCATTCGTTATGGAACAATACGGTTGATTTACGATCAGCAAATGTTTCATCTTTCTCTACCATATCAAAAGCTTGTTCGGTAATAGAAAGATCAAAACCCCTGCGTTCCATATTATGGTGATTAACCAGTTCGGCAATTTCTTTTGCCTTCCCATAATCATCAGCCGTCATTAATCGCACAGAGTCTTTAGCATCAGCAATACGACCGGCAGCATTGATACGCGGACCAATAAAAAATACCACATCACTAACTGAAAACTCAGGTTTGGGAGAATATGCCTCAAGCAACGCTTTTAATCCGAAGTTTGGATTCGACTTTAATTTTTTCAATCCGAAATGGACCAAAATGCGGTTCTCATCCAGAATCGGGACAAGGTCAGCCGAGATACTTACGGCAACAAGGTCAATGTATCTTTCTATCTCCACAAAAGGAACTTCATGCGATTGAGCGTATCCCTGAAGGAGTTTAAATCCGATGCCGCAACCTGAAAGTTCTTTAAAAGGATAGGTACAATCCAATTGTTTAGGATTCAGAATAGCTACTGCATCCGGCACTTCATCGCCTGGTAAATGGTGATCGCAAATAATGAAGTCTATCCCCTTATTGTTAGCATACCGCACCTTATCATTAGCTTTAATCCCGCAATCCAATGCAATAATTAATGAAAACGCATTATTGGATGCCCAGTCGATTGACATGAACGAAATGCCATATCCTTCTGTGTAACGATCCGGAATGTAAAAATCAATGTTTGGGTAACGTTTCTGAAAAAAGTCATAGATAATGGCTACAGAGGTGGTTCCATCCACATCATAATCGCCATATACCAGAATTTTCTGATTATTGTTAATCGCTTCATCAATACGTTGGACAGCTTTTGCCATGCCTTTCATCAGGAATGGGTCGTGAAGGTCAGCGTATTGCGGGCGGAAGAATTTTTTAGCAATATCGAAATGGTTGATACCACGCTGCACCAAAACGCCCGACAATATCTTATTGACATTGATGGTGGTTGAGACTTGTTCAACCAAGGTACTATCGGGTTCAGGTTTATGTGTCCAGCGTTTGGTCATTTTACGGATGGCGAATTTAGTAGATTTTAGCGACTCCGCTTAATGTTTTCTTCACACTACTGATGCTTAACGATGTACCGCAAACTTTATGTATTTTTGGCCGCATGAGTACTATCCTGTGTATTGAAACAGCTACTGAAATCTGCTCTGTAGCTGTGGTTTCGGAAACAAATATCCTGTCGTTATGCGAAAACCATGATGGGAATGCCCATGCATCACAACTTACAGGACTGATTGAAACAGCTCTGAAAAAAGCCGGAGTGACCATGCAACAGCTGGATGCCATTGCTGTGAGTAAAGGTCCCGGAAGTTATACCGGTCTGCGTGTGGGTGTGAGCACAGCTAAAGGATTGTGTTATGCTTTAAACAAACCGTTAATTGCCATTCCTACATTGCAATCACTGGCAGTACAGTTTATCCAAACAATTCAACCGGATACTTCGGATTTATTGATGCCCATGCTGGATGCCCGAAGGATGGAAGTATACTGTGCCGGTTACAATAGTTTGATGGAAGAACAAAGAGCAACAGAAGCAAAAATCATTGATGAGGAATCCTTCAGGGAAGAACTGGAACGCGGAAAAATATATTTCTTTGGTAATGGTGCTACGAAGTGTCAGGCGACTATCACCCATCGAAACGCACACTTTGTAGCCGATATTCATTGTTCGGCTAAAGGCATACATCATTTGGCTATTCAGGCACTGAATGCACGAAAGTTTGAAGACGTAGCCTATTTTGAACCATTTTACCTGAAAGACTTTGTAGGAACAACTCCTAGGAAACTTGTATAACCATCCCATCCGTTTCTTCAAACTGCAAACAGAAAACTGCAAACAGAAAACTATATTCGAGGCGTGAAGTTATCCATCATTATTGTCAATTATAACGTAAAGTACTTTCTGGAGCAGGCACTGCATTCGGTGCGCAAAGCTATGAAAGGTATGGATGCAGAAGTGTTTGTGGTAGACAATAACTCTGTTGACGGCAGTTGTGAGATGGTAAAACGTACCTTCCCGGAGGTTATTCTTCTTGAAAACAAAGACAATCCTGGTTTTTCAAAAGCCAATAATCAGGCCATCCGCCAATCAAGGGGAGAGTATGTTCTGTTACTCAATCCTGACACCGTTGTGGAGGAAGATTGTTTTGAGAAGATATGTAACTTCATGGATCAAACTCCTGATGCGGGCGCGTTGGGTGTGAAGATGATTGATGGCAAGGGTCGTTTTTTACCCGAGTCTAAAAGAGGATTACCCACTCCACAGGTAGCATTTTACAAAATGTTTGGCTTGTCGGCATTGTTTCCGAAATCAAAACGGTTCGGAAGATATCATCTGGGTTTTCTTGATAAGAACGAAATACATAAAGTGGATGTGCTGGCAGGAGCATTTATGTTATTGCGCAAAAAAACACTTGATGAAACAGGTTTGCTGGATGAAGATTATTTTATGTATGGGGAAGATATTGACTTGTCTTACCGCATAACTAAGGCTGGATATTTCAATTATTACTTTCCGGATACAACCATCATTCATTACAAAGGAGAGAGTACCAAAAAATCTTCAGTGAATTATGTGTTTGTATTCTATCGTGCCATGATCATTTTTGCTCAAAAACATTATTCTCAAAAGCATGCACAGGTATTCAGCATCCTCATTAATTCGGCTGTATATGCACGTGCCAGTATTGCATTGGTGTTTCGTTTATTGAGTAATACCTATTTGTGGCTAATGGATATGTTGTTGTTTTTCCTAAGTGTGAAAACAATTGCATTTGCTTACGCAGAATATAAGTTTGAAAGCAACGAAGCGTATTCCGCAACGATAGTTTCCATGAATAGCCTTGTGTATGCCTTGCTTTGGACAGGTGGATTGTTTGTGGCAGGAGGGTATCAGAAACGGGTTAGTTTAACAGGTATAGTCAAAGGAATTGCATTAGGAACGTTAGCCATTACTGTTTTTTATGCATTCGCAGGTGAATCGTATCGTTTTTCGAGAGCCATTATTTTATTCGGAACACTAGCAACAGGACTATTCGCGTATGTGTTACGCTTAATGGTATATACGTTTACTCACAAACGTTTAAGCATTACACTTGATTCTGATATCAAAACCATCATTGTTGGCAATAAGGAAGAAGTGTCGCGAGTTCAGCATTTACTGGTACACTCAAAGGCCAAGAGTGATTATCTGGGATATGTTTCGGTGAATGAAGAACAGCAACATGATGAACATTATCTCGGCACCGAAAACCAATTGTCTGCCATTGTAGAATTGTTTAAAGTGGAAGAAATTATTTTTTGTTCCAAGGATTTATCTACCCAACAGATCATGCAATGGATGTACACCATTAGTAAACCGGATGTACATTTTAAAATTGTTCCCGAAGAAAGTGTATTCATCATAGGCAGTAATTCCAAGGACGAGCCGGGGGACTTTTACACACTGGAAATTAATCTGGCGTTGAATGCTCCCAAACAACTTCGCAAAAAGCGTGTATTTGATGTTGCCATTGCGTTATTGTTTATACCATTTGCCCCCATCTTGTTGCTGTTGATGAAAAACAAAACAGACTTTATCCTGAACATTTTTAAAGTGTTGTTGGGTGAAAAAACATGGGTAGGGTATGCACCCGTTTCCAACATGGAAGTGTTACCTAAAATCAAACCTTCTGTGCTTACTACTATTGGTAAGGATTCGCAAACATCCATCAATGAAATTGCCATACAGAAAATGAACTTCCTGTATGCTAAAGAATATTCTATCGAGAAAGATCTGGCAATTGTGCTAAGTGCAATCCCTTATTTGGGGAATTAGTCTTGAGGAGTGCTTTAACTAAAACAAAAGCGATCACATATCTCAGGAAGCATTCGCCAGCTGTTTCCCATGTTTCATCACAAGTTCCTCTACAATCTTTCCTGTGATATCAGGATAATGGATATTAGCCGGAAAGGCAAACCCCACCCATGTTTTTACTTTACTCACAAAATGCTCATCTATTGATTTCACCACGGTAATTCCCAGATCTTTCATTGCTTGAGCATTGCATTGCTGCTCGTATTGATTGTTCATCGGAATGGCAAGTATTTTTTTACGGAGATGAATAGCTTCTGCCGGACTTTCAAATCCTCCTGCTGTAATCAACCCATCTCCGGATGCAAGACTTTGCGTAAAATCGTCATTTAAAATGGGTCTTATATGAACATTTCCTACTGAATATTTAATTCTGCTGTGTTTTGAAAACACTTCCCACTCTATATCCTTTATCTGTGAAAATTGTTTGATTAAAATTTCATCACTGTGTGCAGGCAAATACACTGTAATATGACCGTTGTTGGTAGGTTCTAGCTTACGAATATCTGCACGTATTACAGGAGTATGAATAAAGGAATCGTACGTTTTAAAATGAAACCCGTAAGCATCTGTAACTGGAGCATAATGTTTAAAAACGTTTTCGGCAAATCCGTCTTTCTTATTTGGGCGCGGGCTTTTAGCAGATAGAAAGGACGCCTGATGGCTCAAAGCGATGCACGGTTTTTTCTTAAGTTTGCAGGCCCATGCGGTCACGGGTTCAAAATCATTAATCACCAGATCATAGTCATGCACGGGAAACGATTGAATATCTTTAAAAAAATCGAATGGACGCAGGTGTTTGAAACTATCAATAAGATCAATTCCACCTTTCTTTCCAAAAGTGTATCCTATTCCCTGTTTTTTGTATTTAATGATATAAGGAAGAGAGACCTCTGCCTGTGTACCGCTGATCAATAAATCAAGTTCTCCATGTTTCAGCAAATGAGGAATCACTTCGCGTGCTCTACTGATATGACCGTTTCCGGTTCCCTGAATGGCATATAAAATCTTCATAAGTTAAAATTTAGGGGTTGGGGTAAAAGCCACATTGGGCATTTGAATGATGGTTTTGTACAGCACTTCCATATTGGGTAGTTTCACTTTTATTTCTTCATCCTCTCCTTGTTCTTCAGGTTCAATTTCGGGATGTTGATACAAGCTCCATTCTCCCTGGTTATACTCGAGGGCAGTAAGGTTTTCAATCCAGTCACCACTGTTTAGATAAAGAACCTTCCCTTTATCATTACTCTCTTCCCGCAAGGCCGGTTGGTGAATATGTCCGCACAATACATAGTCGTACCCATTCTCAATAGCAATATCAATGGCGGTTTGTTCAAAATCATCAATAAACTTAATGGCAGATTTCACACTGTTCTTTACCTTTTTGCTTAAGGATACTTTACCTCTGCGCAAAACCTTTTCAGAGAACCAGTTTACCACTCCGTTAATCATAATTAAGGTATCATAACCAATGGCTCCAAGTTTTGCCAGCCATTTGGCGTTTTTCATCGTAATATCAAATACATCCCCATGGAAAATCCAGGCTCTTTTGCCATCCAGGTTCAATACGAGTTTATCCAGTATTTCCAGTTCTCCCATCTTAAAATCGGTGAACTTACGAAGCATTTCATCATGGTTTCCGGTGAGGTAATACACTTTAGTGCCGTTGGATAGCAACTTAAAGATGCGTTGTACAATTTTCATATGCGATTCAGGCCAGTAGCGTTTGCTGAATTGCCAGATATCGATAATATCACCGTTCAGGACCAGTATTTCGGGGTCAATAGATTTGAGGTATGTATTTAATTCTTTCGCTCTGCAGCCGTATGTACCCAAGTGTACATCCGAAATAACTGCAACTTTTACTTTTCTTTTTGCCATAATAATGCGGCATTTAAGCCACACAAAGGTGGTAACCGTTTATGACGAGAGCATGAATTCCACGTTGCCAAATTGTTACCACCTTTTAGGAGGAATGTGATAGTGTAGTATTTACCTAATGTAAAATGATTATTCTGCTTGCAAAATGTCCAAACATTCTTTTACTTCGAGATGTTTTAATTCATATGCCAACAGCAATAACCAATGATATTCGTATTTCGGTAGAAACCGCTTACCAGAATCCCCGCCTGCAACAGGAGGCCGGTCATCATATGTTTGCCTACCGTATCACTATTCAAAACAAAGGAGACTATACCATAAAGCTTTTGAGAAGACATTGGTATATCACCGATGTAAATATTGAGAAATCGGAAGTTGAGGGAGAAGGTATTGTTGGAGTTCAGCCCGTATTGGAACCTGGAGAATCCCATCAGTATGTTTCGGGATGTGCACTGCAGAGTGAATTTGGCAAAATGTATGGAACGTATTTAATGGAACGTCAGATTGACGGAAAACGTTTTGAGGTAGCCATTCCGGAATTTCAGTTGGTTGCTCCCTACAGACTAAACTAAGGAAGTATACTTTTTAATCAAGTGACGTCTTTTAATAGGAGAGATTTCGTTTCAATAAAAAACATTCGCGGAAGCGCATAAAAAAACCCGTTCAGTAATGATCGGGTTTTTTTTGGAGAAGAGAAAAATATAATTAGTCTCTGTTGAATCTTCTTTCACCACCTCTGTCGCCACCGCGGTTAAATCCACCACGATCGCCACCACCGCGGTTGAATCCGCCACGGTCACCACCACCACGGTTTCCAGAACCTTCTTCACGCGGACGTGCTTCTGTTACCGAGATGTTTCTGTTTTTCATTGCTGTACCATTCAATGCTTCAATAGCAGTAGTGGCATCACCATCATTTGACATCTCTACGAAACCGAAACCTTTGCTACGGCCTGTAAATTTATCTGTAATGATTTTTGCTGAAGCTACTTCACCATACTGTTGAAATAGTTCTTGTAAATTTTGTTCGTTGACTGCGTAGTCAAGGTTTCCGATGTAAATGTTCATTGTAATAATATAAAATACACACCAAAGGTATATTAATTTGTTGTTTTTCAAAGTGAATTGAAAATTATTTTCTTGCCCTCATTTTTCTATCAGTCAAGCAGGTATGAGCTGTTAGTAGCATAAAAAAACCTGCATGGGTCGCATGCAGGTTTCATATTATTCTGTCGTTTTACCGATTATTTGAGTGTTCGTTTTACTTCTACTTCTTCGTATGCTTCAATGTAGTCACCTTCTTTCAGGTCGTTGTAGTTTTTAATGGCCACACCGCACTCATATCCGTATCCTACTTCTTTCACATCGTCTTTAAAACGTTTCAATGATTCAAGCTCTCCGCTAAATACTACCACACCATCTCTGATGAGGCGTATTTTTGAGTTACGGAAGATTTTACCATCGGTTACGTAACATCCGGCAATGGTTCCCACCTTGGTAATTTTCATTACCTGGCGAATTTCTAAGTTACCTGTAACTTTCTCCTCAACGGTAGGAGCCAGCATTCCTTCGATAGCCGATTTAATCTCTTCAATAGCATTGTAGATGATTGAATACATGCGGATATCGATGGACTCTGCTTCGGCCAATTTACGGGCTTGTGGCGAAGGACGAACGTTAAACGCAATCACAATGGCATCAGATGCTGATGCTAATAATACATCGCTTTCGGAGATTTGACCTACACCTTTGTAAATCACACTAACCTGTACTTCTTCAGTTGATAATTTGATTAATGAATCGCTCAATGCTTCTACCGAACCATCCACGTCACCTTTCACAATTACTTTCAACTCTTTAAAGTTACCGATAGCCAAACGTCTACCGATTTCATCCAACGTAATATGTTTCTGTGTACGGATACCTTGTTCACGTTGTAACTGATTCCGTTTATTGGCAATCTCTTTGGCTTCTGTTTCGTTTTTGGTGATCATGAAACGGTCGCCTGCTTGCGGTGCTCCGGTGAAACCCAGAATCACAACAGGAGCAGAAGGTCCCGCTTCGGTTATCTTTTTACCGCGCTCATCAAACATGGCTTTTACTTTACCATAGTGAATACCTGCTAAGATAGGATCACCTACGCGCATCGTTCCCGATTGAACCATTAGGGTGGTTACCAATCCGCGACCTTTATCCAATGACGACTCAATTACGCTTCCAACTGCACGTTTATTTGGATTGGCTTTCAGGTTCAGCATTTCAGCTTCCAGTAATACTTTTTCAAGTAAACTATCGATGTTTAACCCTTTTTTGGCAGAAATTTCCTGACACTGGTATTTACCTCCCCATTCTTCTACCAAAATATTCATGGCGGCCAATTGCTCACGGATTTTATCCGGGTTGGCACCATCACGGTCAATTTTATTCAACGCAAATACAATAGGAACACCGGCTGCTTGCGCATGGCTGATGGCCTCTTTGGTTTGCGGCATCACGCTATCATCGGCTGCAATCACAATAATTACTAAGTCGGTGATTTTTGCTCCGCGTGCACGCATGGCAGTAAAGGCCTCGTGACCCGGTGTATCAAGGAAGGTAACGTGCTTACCATTGGCAAGTGTTACTTCGTACGCACCGATATGCTGCGTGATTCCTCCCGCTTCACCTGCAATTACATTGGCTTTACGGATGTAATCGAGTAAGGAAGTTTTACCATGATCTACGTGACCCATTACGGTTACGATAGGTGCTCTTGGTAATAAATCGCTTTCCTCATCAATATCTTCTTCAACAGTTTCCTGCAATTCTGCACTTACAAACTCTACTTCAAATCCGAATTCTTCAGCTACAATAGCAATGGTTTCCGCATCCAAACGCTGGTTGATAGATACCATCAATCCAAGGGACATACATGCCGAAATAATATTTGTAATTTGCAAATCCATTAACTGAGCCAACTCGTTTGCTGTTACAAATTCTGTAACTTTAATCTTACGTTGACCTTCCAGTTCTAATGCTTCTTCATCACGTCTGTCGGATGCTGCATCTCGTTTTTGCTTGCGTATTTTAGAACGTACGGCACCAATATTTTGAGGCTTGCTTCCAGGGTTTAAACGGGCAAGTGTTTCCTTCAGTTTATCCTGAATTTGTTTTTCGGTAATTTCCGTTTTCTCTTCAGGTGGTGCGTTTCTATCGTTTTTACCTTTATAGTTAGGGTTTGGAACGTATGGTCTTGGAGGACCACTTTGTCCGCCCGGACGAGTATTGCCACCGAAGCGGTTTCCGCCTCCGGTATTAGTACCGCCTGTATTAGGTGCTCCTGGATTCGGGTTCGGACGGTTTCCATCACGTGGCGGACGATTGTTCGGGTTGAATTCAAATTTCTTCGAATCAACATTATCGCTTCCGGCTACGAAATTGTTTCTGCGTCTTTTCTTTTTATTGGCGGCACTTCCATCGCTTGACGCAATTGGAGTTGGTTTTTTAGGTTGTTCAACCGGCAGCACAATTTTACCCATTACTTTCAAACCCGAGAGTTTTTCATAATTGGTATCCATCACTTTCGGTCCTGTTTCTTCTGCAGCAACGGGCGTTTCGGCAACCGGTTCCGGTTTTACTTCTTTTACCGGTTCCGGATCGGCTTTCACCACTGGTGCTTCTTTTTTCGGCTCAGGAGCTACGACTTCTTTTTCTTTCGCAACAGGTGCAGCTTCTTTTTCCTTAACCTTTTTCGGTTTTTCGGCAACCGGCTCTTCTTCCTTTTTGGTTGTCTTTTTGCCTTTTTTCATGGCATCCAGATCAATCTTGCCGACAACTTTTAATTTAGGTTTATCCTCATCCTCTGCCGGAGCTTCCACTTTAGGCTCAGGTTCTTTAACCTCAGCCTTAGGAGTTTCAACTACCACAGGTGCTTCTTCTTTTTTAGGAGCCGGTTTCTCTGCTTTAGGAATCTCAACTTTAGGCGTAGCGATTTCCTTAACCAGACCTGACTTAATCAGGATTCCGTCATCTTCATCTTCTTCTACAACTGACTCTTTGGCTTTAGGCGGGGCTATGTTTACCTCTTCTTTTTTAACAACTTTTTGCTTGCTTAGCAGCGACACATCGTCTTTGGTCTTTTTATCGCTCTGGAAATCCTTGAGGAGCACAGCGTACTGCTCATCAGTGATTTTAGAATTCGGGTTGTTATCAACCTTGAAACCTTTTTTCGACAGATGTTCCACGATGGTGCCTATACCAACGCCTATTTCTTTAACAACTTTACTAAGTCTAATATTTCCTGTGTTTTCGCTCATTCAATCTGCGATATTACTTATATTTTGTGAG
>JAZKGH010000031.1:0-22814 GCA_040386055.1 Bacteroidota bacterium | reverse complement strand
GAAATGAAAATAGTAACACAAATAAGCAGAATATTGGTTGGAGTATTGTTTATTGTTTCAGGTTTTATCAAAGCCAATGATACAATTGGATTTTCATATAAACTTGTTGAATATTTTGAGGTTTTTCACACACCGGTATTTATAGATTATGCGGTTCCGATTGCCATGTTGATTTGCATTTTTGAAATCATGGTTGGGGTAATGTTACTCATTGGAGCGTATTCAAAATTAAATGCATGGTTGCTGTTATTGATGATTCTGTTTTTTACGTGGCTTACGGGTTACTCTGCAATTACCGGAAAAGTTACCGACTGTGGCTGTTTCGGTGATGCGATCAAACTCAAACCTGTTGAGTCATTTATGAAGGACTTGGTATTATTGGTGTTTATTGTCATAATTTTTATCGGGCAAAAACACATTAAGCCATTAGTGAACTCCACCATTCAAACCATAGGCATATCTGTGGCACTTTTGGTTACTACTGCTTTTACACTATATACTTATATGTTCTTACCTAAGATTGATTTTCTTCCATACAAAGTAGGAAATGATATCAAAACGTTAATGACCTATCCGGAAGGTGCCGCGCGTGATAGTTTTGAAATGGTATTTATATATGAGAAAGATGGTAAACAAGTGGAATTGGGAGTGAATGACCTCGGAAAAATTGATGCCACTTATAAGTTTATAGATAGAAAAGATAAGTTGATCAAAGAGGGGTACAAATTACCTATCCATGATTTTAAATTGTATGATGCTAATAGTATTGAATACACAGATAGCTTCCTGATGGACAATCAATATAAATTGGTGATCGTGCAAAAGGATGTGAAAGAAAGCCGTAAGGGAACCGAAAGTCAGATAGCTAAACTCGGTAATGAATTTCAACAGTCGGGGTACAAGGTATGGGGATTAACATCAACGGCTCCTGAGTTTATGGAAGCATACCGTCACGAGTATCAACTCGCATACAATTACTATACGATGGATGCCACGCCACTTAAATCAATGGTGCGCAGTAATCCCGGAATTATGTTGATGAAGGGAAATGTAGTTGTGAAAAAATGGTCGAGTTATGCTATTCCAACTATTGAAACAGTAAAGAAATATATGAAGTAATAACTTCTTCAGATGAGCAGATCTCTTCTACCGTTACCTCCTAACTTACCCGAGCGTATTTACCTAATAGGGATGATGGGTGTGGGTAAGAGCACACTTGGAAAGCAACTAGCCAATGCTTTAGGATATTCTTTTATAGATACCGATAAACAAATCGCATTTATTGAAGGTCGTTCCATTCAGCAAATATTTGACGAGGAGGGAGAGTCATACTTCCGTGAGGCGGAACATCATATTTTGCATCAAACAGCTATCGAAGAAAATACTGTGATTGCAACAGGAGGAGGTACTCCTTGTTTTTTTGACAATATAGAATGGATTAACCGGCATGGGAAAAGTATCTATTTAGAGGCAAATCCGGCCTTTATTATAAGCAGGGTTGGCCATAATACAGATAAAAGACCCCTCCTAAAAGGTAAACAAAACAGTGAGTTGGAGCCCTTTATCATCCAAATATTGGCCGAAAGGGAGCCTTATTATAGCAAGGCACACCTCCGGTTGAGGTTACCTGTTAAATCCTTCCCATTATCAATATTATCAATGCTTTAGGTGCTTTTTGTGTGGTCGTTTTTTGTCTCAAAAAGGGCTAAAGGTGCGCAAATGTTGACAACGTGTGAAAATCTTCCGTGAAAAAAAATTGGGGAGAGCAGTGTTTGCGCTTGTTTTATTCGTACCAATCATTAAGTTTGTTAGAGTAATAACCAACCAATTAATTAATTTATAACTATGAACAAGTCAGATTTAATCGACAACATGGCAAACGCTGCCAAGATCACTAAAGTACAAGCTGCTGCTGCTTTGGATTCATTCATGGCATCAACACAAACTGCTTTGAAAAAGAATGACAAAGTTATTCTTGTAGGATTTGGTACTTTCTCAGTTACAAAACGTGCAGCTCGTAAAGGCCGCAATCCACAAACTGGTAAAGAAATTAACATCCCGGCTAAAAAAGTTGTGAAATTTAAAGCTGGAGCTAACTTACAAGCTAAAGTTAAGTAATTAACGCTTGTCGTTAGACAACAAAAAATCCCGCTCAGTTTTGAGTGGGATTTTTTTATGCAAGCAATTGAAGAAAATGAGTACAGGATGAAGTGAGTAAATGAGTGAATGAGGGGATTGAGAAATTAAGGGATCAGGGAATTAAGAAGTGATGTCATGCTGAGTTCATCGAAGCAGACCTCTGGTGTGGTAAATAAATTAGAAGGTTTGTTAATGAGAAAATGTGGGATGAAGAAATTAGGAGAATAAGAAATTAATACGGTTAAGATTATTGGTTTAGCGTTGGCTGAGCGGAGTCGAAGGCGAGATTGTAGATGAGCGAATGTGATAATGAGAAAATGTGTGATGAGGATATTAGGGAATTAAGGATGTAGGGCAAAGGTGCCTGAGCTCCATGAAGTGGAATGGTAGAAGGCACCTGCGGGGAGGAAGAAAATGTGCTCAATACAAATGAAACTATCATCCATTAACTATGAACCGTCACCCATCAACTAACTAACTCAAATACACATTCACTTTTTTCTTTTCAATAGTTACGGAAACATGTTCCTGCAATGTAGTTGACAACTGCATGCCGATATAGTCGGCTGAAATGGGAAAGTTCTTATGGTTACGATCAACCAATACAGCCACCTGAATGCGTTTGGCTTTGGCTCGGATGAATGGGGTTAATGCATATACTAATGTGCGTCCCGTGTTCAGAACGTCATCTACCACAATTACATTTTTGTCGGCAATTTTCAGCTTCTCATCACTTAAGGATACACTGCTTCCGTTGGGGTTATCCTTATCAAGTCCAACGGTTACAAAAGATACTTTGAGTTTGGAAATCTCTGAAAGTTGTTCGGCCAGCAATTGAGCAATATGGTTTCCGCGCCCGTCAATTCCTGCAAGAATCAATTCTTTGTCGTTGAAATGGTTCTCGTAAATCTGGTAAGAAATGCGTTTAATCATTTGTTTTACCTGAATATCAGTAAGAATTTGCACCTTTTGTTCGCTCATATTACCTAGTTTTGGAGCCAAAGTTAACTGAAGCCCAGTAAATTCAATAAGGCAACCTGCAATTATTTTTATTGGAAAATATTTGGCTTAAAGCAAAATATGGTTATTTTTGCCCCTCATTTTCGAACAATACCCGTTGGCATTTCTTTTTTGTAGACAGTATTGAGCCGGGATTGAACGATATGGCAAAATCCATATAAACTTTAAAAATTTTAAGAAATGAAAGCAGATATCCATCCAAAAAACTTTAGAAAAGTAGTGTTTAAAGACATGTCTAACGACTATACTTTTATGACACGCTCAACTGTTGAAACCAAAGAAACTGTAAAATGGGAAGACGGTAACGAGTATCCTTTGTTCAAATTAGAGATTTCACACAAATCACATCCGTTCTTTACCGGAACCAATATGTTGATTGATACAGCAGGACGTATTGACAAGTTCAACAAACGTTACGCTGCTAAGAAGAAATAAGATCTTCATACAATAAAAAGCTCCGAATTATCGGGGCTTTTTTTATGCCCAAATGCTACGTTTACAGCTCGGATATAGTTATTTCAAATCGTTTCAATTAATATCGCGGTATGAACTATATATTGTTTGAAACGGAAATAGACAGGGGAAACCTCTTACCCTTTACGTTTACACGCCCTGTGTCCGAAATCAGGTGTGGAATTCTGACGATTACCGAAAAATGGAAGCATTACCTTGGAGATTCCATCTCTTATAAAACAAAAGATTACCTGCAAGCAAAGTTTAAGTTGGTAACAGCGGATATCAATGTGTTTGTGAACGGTACCTTATTTCCCAATGCTGCTCTTGTAACAGAAATCAAAAATTTACAACCCTCAGAGGCTTTGTACTGGAAAGATATATTGGTAGCAGCATGCGTAAACGGAACAGACGAAAATAGTGCTACAACCCGTATTGAATCCTCTGTTACAGATTTGGTAAAACTGAATTTTACGTATGATATTTTCTCGAAAAATGGTCGGGCTATTGAAGATGATTTTGAGATAGTGACCAGGGGAAGAATGTCTCAAACTATTTCATCCACCAATCAGGTAGTAAAGCCGGAGCGTGTTTTTATTGAAGAAGGGGCCAAGGTTGAGTTTTCTATCTTAAATGCATCTGAGGGAAGTATTTATATAGGCAAGGATTCAGAAATTATGGAGGGATGTAAAGTACGTGGCCCTTTTGCGCTATGTGAGCATGGCGGCTTAAAAATGGATGCCAAAATTTATCCTGCAACAACTGTAGGACCGCATTGCAAAGTAGGAGGAGAAGTGAACAATGCTGTATTTTTTGCTTATTCCAACAAAGGTCATGATGGATTTATCGGAAATGCTGTGATTGGCGAATGGTGTAACCTTGGAGCAGATACCAATAATTCCAATTTGAAAAACACATACGAAGAAGTGAAACTGTGGAATTACCGAACAGAGAAGTTTGAGAAAACAGGATTGACCTTTTGCGGGCTGATGATGGGCGACCATTCGAAATGCGGAATCAACACAATGTTCAATACCGGAACGGTGGTAGGTGTAGCGGCCAATATTTTTGGTGCTGGATTTCCACGCAATTTCATTCCATCGTTTGCTTGGGGCGGAGCGCAGGGTTTCGAAACCTTCATCTTAAAAAAGGCATTCGTAACAGCCGAAGCAATGTGTGCACGTAGAGGTGTAGCCTTTGATGATGTAGAAAAGGATATCATCAAAGCTGTGTACGAAGAGAGTGCAAAATACCGTTTCTGGGAAAAAGGATAAAGATACCGGATACCAGATTCCGGCAACCGGTGACTGGTATCCGGTATCATGATTTTTTAACAACTAAACTATAATATATGAGAAAGAAAATTATCGCAGGAAATTGGAAAATGAATAAAACCTTTGAAGAGGGAATGGGGTTGGTAACAGAGATTGTTGGGATGGTTAAAGATGAATACAATGGTTCGGCTCAGGTAGTGGTGATTCCTCCTTTTGTGCATATAAATGCAGTGAGCAGAATGGTAACTGAATACAATAATATTTTTAGTGGTGCGCAGAATTGCAGCAATCATGACAGTGGTGCTTATACCGGAGAAGTGAGTGCAGCAATGATTAAAAGTTGTGGAGCAGCTTTTGTTATTATTGGGCATAGCGAGCGCAGGCAATATTTTGGTGAACACAACGATTGGTTAGCAAAGAAAACAGATGCAGTATTGAAAAACGGATTAACTCCGATTTATTGCTGTGGTGAAACATTGGAAGAGCGTGAGGCCAACAAACATTTTGACGTATTAAAATCTCAGGTAAGTGAAGGATTGTTTCATTTAACAGCAGAGCAATTTGCCAATGTGGTGATTGCATATGAACCGGTTTGGGCCATAGGTACAGGTAAAACAGCTTCAACAGCACAGGCACAGGAAGTGCATGCCTTCATTCGCAATCTTGTGACAGAAAAATACGATGCAACAACTGCAGATAATTTAACCATTCAATATGGTGGAAGTGTAAAAGCAGATAACGCTGCAGAATTATTTTCGGCACCCGATATTGACGGAGCGTTGGTAGGTGGAGCGGCATTACAAAGTCGCAGTTTTGTGGATATTGTGAAGGCTATGGCATAGGTAATCAGGTTGATTAACTAATTGAGTAAATAGGTGGATAAAGGAAAATTGTGCTGATGAAGATTAAGGGTTTAGGAAAGTAAGTGATGAAGGGGGAGCGTTGACTGAGCGTCACTATAGCTATCGGGAGAACGCTACAGGAATTGTGAAGGTGAGGAAGGATGTTCAGATAATGTAATTGGTTAGGTTAATTGAGTAATTAATAAGAAAAAAATATGATAGTAGAACCTAGAATGAGAGGATTTATTTGTTTGACTTCTCATCCGAAAGGATGCGAACGAAACGTATTAAGTCAGATAGCGTATGTAAAATCAAAAGGGCCCATTGATGGACCGAAAAATGTATTGGTAATAGGCGCTTCCACCGGATTTGGTCTGGCATCAAGGATCACAAGTGCTTTTGGTTCGGATGCGGCAACTATTGGTGTATTCTTTGAGAAGGAACCACAAGAAGGCAAAACTGCTTCACCAGGTTGGTACAATAGTGCAGCATTTCAGCAGGAAGCAAAAAAAGCGGGATTGTATGCGAAAAGTATTAATGGCGATGCTTTTTCGACTGAAGTTAAAACCAAGACGATAGATACTATCAAATCGGACTTAGGGAAAATTGATCTGGTTATTTATAGTTTGGCATCACCGGTGCGCACACATCCGGTAACGGGTGTTTTACACCGTTCTGTTTTAAAACCTATAGGACAATCCTTCACCAATAAAACAGTTGATTTCCATACGGGTGTTGTTTCGGATATTACCATCGAACCATGCTCAGAAGAGGAGATTGAAAATACTGTTGCTGTAATGGGTGGTGAAGATTGGGAAATGTGGATGGATGCGTTACTAAAAGCAGATGTATTGTCGGATAAAGCAATGACAGTTGCGTATTCATACATTGGTCCGGCATTAACCGAAGCGGTATATCGCAAAGGAACCATTGGTCGTGCAAAAGATCATTTGGAGGCAACGGCATTCAAAATTACCGATAAATTAAAGGGCCTTAACGGGCAAGCGTATGTTTCCGTAAATAAAGCATTGGTTACGCAGGCGAGTTCTGCAATTCCTGTTATTCCGTTATATATTTCATTGCTTTATAAATCAATGAAAGAAAAAGGGATTCATGAAGGTTGTATTGAGCAGATTCAGCGTTTGTTCAGCGAACGTTTATACACCAATCAAGCTATTCCTACTGATGAAAAAGGCAGAATACGTGTTGACGATTGGGAAATGAGAGCAGATGTTCAAAAAGAAGTGGCTGAATTATGGCTTCAGGCAACAACAGAAACGTTGCCTCAGCTGGGCGATTTAGATGGATATAAATCTGATTTTCTGAATTTATTCGGCTTTGGTTTTCTCACTGTAAATTACTTAGAAGATGTAAATGAAAATGTTGCTATAGAAGGTTTGCAATAGCTTAAGCATCTATAAGCAGGTAAAAGCGCAAATATGTAAAACATGTTTGCGCTTTTTTGATTTTCAATGGACTATGCATTCTTTTCACAATTAACGCAAAACCATCAGTAACATAATCCTAAAAAACATACCTTGCCTGTTCAAATTTTCGTTTACAATTCATGTGCAAGAAACTTAGTATTATATTTTTACTTTTTTGTGTCGGTTTGGGTGCAAAGGCGCAGCTCAGTTATGATCTGGTGCAGTTTGGGGCCGATTATGAGAAATACATCGAATCGTTAGGAGATAAGCCCACACAGGAAGCAATGGGCGATTTTTTAGGGTTTTACAACACCGGCAGGCTAACCAATCCTCAAAAAATGTCGGTTATCAAGTTGAGCAATCAGATGGTAAACCTTCATATGGGGGCACCAACGTTTAATGATTACCTGCGCTCCATGAATGGCCTGATTGAAAATAATCAGGTGAGTAAATTTGACAATTGGCATAAGGCACTCAATCTTTCTCTTTCGCAATCCAAAGATGAGTTCAAGGAGTTTTTGAAAATATCGCGTAACATCTTTGCCGATCACATCATTTTTCAACAAGGGGTGATGAAATGGGAGAGCAGTAACATTGATATTAACCTACAAACCAAAGGTGAGGCTGCTTTTGTTGTAAAGAATACAGATCTGGTTTGTTATACATCCGGAGATACACTCGAAATTTATCGTACATCCGGCATTTATTACCCTGCACGCAACAAATGGGTGGGAACAGGAGGAAAGATAGACTGGACAAGAGTCGGGACGGACTCAGCAAAAATGTATGCGGAGCTGGTTAAATACTCCATTGATTTTACGAGTGGATTTGTAACCGCTGATACCGCATTATTTTATTATCCGTTATTGTTTGAAAAACCAATACCCGGAAAGGTGATAGACCGTCCTATGACTCAGAGCATGGGTGATCGTTCAGCGTATCCTCAGTTTAATTCCTTTCAGGCAGTATTGAAAGATTATCCGTTTAGCAGAGCAAAATTCACGGGTGGATTTGGAATGAAGGGTAAAACCATTATTGGAACATCTGTTGATTCGGTGAAAGCACAGATGGTCTTTTCGTTTAAGGACAAACCCGTTTTTAAAGTTAGAGCCAAAGAGTTAATCATCAGAGGAGATAAAGTACATACCCTGAAGTCTGAAATGATTATTTATGTGGATAAGGATTCGATTTACCACCCGCAGGTGGAATTTACTTATCGCTTAAAAGATCAATTTGTATCCGTATACCGCAGTGATCAGGGGATTTCACAGGCTCCGTTTTTTGACACGTATCATAATATAGAATTTTACTGTGATGAGATTCGCTGGCCGTTGGATAATCCTAAAATCGATATTGATATGATCAACGATAATCAACCTGCAAAGTTTGAATCGAATAATTATTTCAGAGATGTACGGTATGAAAAGGTACAGGGGATGCTTGATTATAATCCGCTGGTGCGGGTGAAACAGTATACCGAGAAATTTAAATTAACCGGATTTTATATCAGTGATTATGCCAACTTTTTTAAGAGCAACAAAAGCGATATTAAAATTCAAATGATTGAATTGAATGATAAAGGTTTTATCTCTTATGATTCGGAAAAGGAATATGTGAAGGTTAGACGCAAGTTGCAGGATTACGTGAACGCACATGCCGGCAAAACGGATTTTGATGCGATAGCATTTTTCTCGGTTATCAAAAGATATCCGAATGCTGCGTTGAGCTTAATCAATAATGATATGGTAGTGCAGGGAGTGCCTAAGTTTTATTTCAGCGATTCCCAAAATGTATACATCATTCCACAGGATCAACAGATCACGATGAAGAAAAATCGCAACATGGACTTCTCCGGAAAATTGCATGCGGGGAAAGTGGAATTTTTTGGAAATGGATTTGCTTTCGATTACAATATGTTTCAAATCCGCTTAAGTAATGTGGATTCAATGAAGTTTTTTTACAAGGATGAAAAAACGGGAATGGATCTTCCTGTAAAAAGTGCGCTGCAAAATATTTATGGAACACTATCCATTGACCATCCTTTTAACAAGAGCAGCAGAAAGAAATTTCCGGGCTATCCTATTTTTAAATCGGAAACGGGAGCCAATATCTATTATGATAAGCCTACTACCTATAATGGAATTTACAATCGAAACCGATTCTCTTTTAAACTGGATCCGTTTACATTGGATAGCTTAAATGAGTTGAATTTTGAAACTATTAAATTGGAAGGAACATTTATACCGGGAGGTATTATTCCGGAGATGCGTGCGGATTTGAATTTGCAGGAAGATAAATCTCTCGGATTTAAAATTCCGGAAGCTACCTATCCAATGTATGGAGGTAAAGGAAATGGAATCATAGCATTGTATTTAAGTGATTCAGGCTTTTTTGGAAATGGTAAAATTGAGTACCTCACATCAACATCAAGCTCCCATAAGTTTGAGCTTTTTTTGGATTCGATGAATGCCGATTGTGATGCATTTGATAATAAACGGAACAACTTATTTCCAACTGTAGATGCAGTGAACACTTACGAGCGATGGATGCCATATGGCGATTCGTTACTCGTGGTGGATAAAGATATGGATATGCAGGTGTCGGATAAACGTTCATCCTTTAATGGAACCTTGCTACTCACTCCGGGTGCAATGACCGGTAATGGTTATGTTGATATTGATAAGGCACGTTTGACGGCTACATTGCTTTATCTTAAACCTGATAATATCTTAACAGACAGCGGCTTTTTTCACCTTAAATCATACATAGATTCAACAAAGTTTGCGTTTGCATCGAGTGCTGTAAAAGCGGATATTAACCTCACAGCAAGAAAAGGCGATTTTGTATTGAAAACGGAAGGCATTAATACTGAGTTTAGCTTTAATCAATATGTGGGTTCTTTTGAGGAGTTTACATGGATGATGGATGACGAGAAAATTGATTTTAAATCGGCAATGCAGGGTGACGTGCCAACTTCTTATTTGTTATCGGCACGAACAACTCAAGAAGGATTAACGTATAAAACGGGATTGACTACTCTTGATTTGAAAGACTATTCTTTATATGCTAAAAAGATACCCTTCATCGCAGTAGGGGATGCTTATATTTTCCCGGATAGCCAAAAGGTAGTGATACGGGAAGGGGCCAATATAGATGAGATTTACCGTTCGAAGATAACAGCAGATACTATCAGTAAGTACCACAATATTGAACAGGCAACATTAAAAATTGAGGGACGGTTTACATTAAGGGGAACGGGTACTTATGAGTACATGGATCAGAAAAAGAATAAACAGAAGTTCTTTTTGAATGAGATAACCATTGACAGTGCCCATCACTTGTTGGCCAAAACAGATATTCCCGATTCGATTCAATTTAATGCAGGTACCAATATTCGTTTTCAGGGACGTGTGGTCTTGCGAAGCATTGCAAAAAATCTGGAGTATGACGGATTCTTTTTACCCAAACATACTCTGAGCTATCCGCGAACAGATTGGTTTAGAAATAAAGCCGTAATCAATCCGGATTCAGTTTTTATCAATGTGCAGAGTACGTTGACCAACCAAAATAAGCAGGCGTTGACCAACGGGTTTTATATTTCAAATGATTCGGCTCATGCGTATGCTGCATTTTTTACCCGCAAGCGCAATGGTTCCGATCCCGAATTGATGAAGGTGGAAGGAGTATTGTATTATGATGAGAAGGATAAAGAGTTTAGAATGGGATCAACCGATAAGTTGTTTAAGGATGCATTGAAGGGGAATATCCTCAAGGTGAATGAAGGAAAACAAACAACAACAGGAGAAGGACGATTTAAGTTTGGATACGAAACAGGTAAGTTTGAGTTCACAACTGCAGGAACAGCAACATTGGATGCTTCTGATACGTCATTCCGTATGCATTTGGCCGGATTGCTCAATTTCCCGGTACCTCCGAGTGCGCTTAAATTGATGTTCGATTCTTTGTACTACCAATCGGATAATGGGGAAACACCCTCGTTTAAAGCCGATTTTATGAAAAAGGCAGTAGCGGAGTTGGTGGATGATAAAAATGTTTCCAAGGCAACGGAAGAAATTGAAGAGAACAGCGTAAAAGTTACTCAGGAATTAGAAAAAACTTTTTTCATCAGTGAATTACACTTGAAATGGAATCCAACATCCCGGTCGCTTGTTTCGGTTGGAAACATTGGTGTTAATTCGCTTGATAAATACCGTTTGGAACGAATGATGAAGGGGCGACTGGAGATGACCAAACGCAGAAGCGGGGATGATTTTGTGCTCTATCTTCAATCACCCCAAAACGGAAGCTGGTACTTTTTTAAATACCAGCGTAATATCCTGTATGTAGTAGCTTCGGATGCATTGTTTAATCAATATATAAAAGATAATATTGATAAACTTTCGAAAGATGAGTTTAAGCTTCGTCAGGCAAATATTGCTGATCGAAACCGTTACGTTAAAGCCATGAAAAAATAAAATATATGAACCATTTAACATTCATGTTACTCCAGTGTTTAGGAGCTTATTTATTGGGATCTATTCCCACCGCTGTGTGGGTGGGTAAACTCTTTTTTGGGATTGATGTGCGGGAGCATGGAAGCGGCAATGCCGGAGCAACCAATACACTCAGAACGTTAGGGAAACCAGCAGGCTTTTCTGTGTTGTTTATCGATTTTGCCAAGGGATTTGCAGCGGCCGGACTGGTTTACCTGGATTCTACACCCATGAGTTTGACAGAACAGCTAAACATGCAAATGTTATTGGGGGCAATAGCTGTTTTGGGGCATGTGTTCCCTGTATTTGCAGGATTTAAGGGGGGGAAAGGTATTGCCACACTGATTGGGGTAATTACGGCAATGAGCGGGTGGCTTGCTTTGGGATGTTTTATAACTTTTGTCATTATTGTGTCTATCAGCAAGTATATCTCCTTAGGCTCAATGGTTTCGGCCATTTTGTGCCCACTTTATGCCGGATTAATTTATGACTGGCAACAACCAACATTTTTGTATTTTTGTAGTGCAATTGCTGTTTTGGTGGTCTACACTCACAGAGCTAATATCGGCAGACTGAGAGCAGGCAATGAAAACAAGTTTAGCTTAAATAAAAAACCAACTATTGATACGCAAAAACAATGAGCGAACAATTGATTGAAGAGTTACTCGCGGAAGTGCTGGATGGTGTTCATACAGGAGCTACGCTGATTTTATACAATGATGATGTCAATACATTTGACCATGTAATTGACTGCCTTGTTCGTATTTGCAAACACGATGAATTGCAGGCGGAGCAATGTGCTACCCTTGTGCACTACAAAGGCAAATGCGATGTGAAACGTGGAGAAAAGGCCGATTTAATGGCCATGTGTCAAGCCTTGCTGGATGAAGGATTGAGTGCTACCATCGGTGAATAGAACACTGATGCATATCTCATTGTAAACAATACATAAATTATTCGAGAATGATAAATAAAGTGGTTAAGGATGCCGAAACGGCAATTGCTGATATCAATAGCGGTGCTGTAATTGGTTTAGGAGGTTTTGGATTGTGTGGTATTCCTGAAAATTGTATCAATGCTTTGGTGGCAAAAAAAGTTGATAATCTTACCTGTATTTCAAACAATGCCGGTGTAGATGATTTTGGAATCGGGCTGATGTTACGACAAAAACAAGTGAAGAAAATGATCGCTTCCTATGTTGGAGAGAATGCAGAATTTGAACGTCAGTTGTTATCGGGTGAATTGGAAGTGGATTTGATTCCGCAAGGAACATTAGCTACGCGCCTGCTGGCAGCAGGATATGGAATGCCTGCTATTTTTACACCTGCCGGTGTGGGAACTGAAGTTGCCATTGGAAAGGAAACCCGCATGTTCAATGATAAAGAATATTTGATGGAATATGCATTTGATGTTGATTATTCTATCATCAAAGCGTGGAAAGGCGATACACAAGGAAATCTGGTATTCAGAAAAACATCCAGAAACTTTAATCCATTGGTTGCCATGGCCGGAAAAATTACCATTGTGGAAGTAGAAGAATTGGTAGAAGCAGGTCAGATTGATCCGGATCATATTCACTTACCGGGCATTTATGTTCACCGTATTTTCCAAGGAAAGGATTACGAAAAACGTATAGAGCAACGTACTGTTTCGAAAAAATAACCAAGTACTATTCATCTGCGAGATCTGCGGGAAACAAAACACTAACACAATGGCATTAGATAAAAATCAAATAGCGAAGCGTATCGCACAAGAATTGGAGGATGGTTTCTATGTGAACTTAGGAATAGGTATTCCAACGTTAGTAGCAAACTATATTCCGGAAGGAGTAAATGTGATATTACAATCTGAAAATGGATTGTTGGGCATTGGCCCGTTTCCCGAAGAAGGAAAAGAAGATGCGGATCTGATTAATGCAGGAAAACAAACCATCACAACTGTTCCCGGTTCAGCATTTTTTGACTCGGCAATGAGCTTCGGAATGATTCGCGCGGGTAAAGTAAATCTTACTATTTTAGGTGCAATGGAAGTAGCTGATAATGGTGACATTGCCAACTGGAAAATTCCAGGTAAAATGGTAAAGGGAATGGGTGGAGCAATGGATTTAGTTGCTTCTGCTAAGAATATTATTGTAGCGATGCAACATGTAAACAAAGCCGGTGAAAGCAAATTATTAGCTCAATGTTCCCTTCCTATTACAGGTCTAAAATGCGTAAAGAAAGTAGTGACGGAGCTTGGTGTGTTTGATATTACGTCCGAAGGGTTTAAACTACTTGAATATGCTCCGGGTGTTTCAATAGATTACATTAAAGAAAAGACTCTTGGAAGACTGGTAATAGCAGAAGGCGTAAAAGAGATGGTTCTTTAAATCTAAAACAGTTTAAAAATCATTTTAGATTCTGAAAGTCATTCTTATTTTCGCACAGCTTTTTAAGCATTCATAAACACATTATTAACTAATCAAATTAACAAATAAACATGACTAAAGTATCGGTTATCGGAGCAGGCGCTGTGGGAGCAACTACAGCTGACGTAATTGCGTATCGCGAATTGGCGGACGAAGTAGTTTTGCTGGATGTAAAAGAAGGTTTTGCAGAAGGAAAAGCGTTGGATATTTACCAAACAACTTCTTTGTTGGGTATGAAAACACGTGTTACCGGTACTACCAATGATTACAGCAAAACAGCTGATTCGGATGTAGTGGTAATTACTTCAGGTATTCCTCGTAAGCCGGGTATGACCCGCGAAGAATTAATCGGTACCAATGCAAATATTGTGAAGTCGGTAGCTGAAAATGTATTGAAACATTCTCCAAATGCAATTATCGTTGTCGTTTCGAATCCAATGGATACCATGACATACCTTGCATTAAAAGCAACTGGCTTGCCTAAAAACAGAATTATCGGTATGGGTGGTTTGTTGGATAGCGCACGTTTTAAAGGGTATTTAGGATTGGCCTTAAACCAACCAACTGCCGATATTCACGGATCAGTAATCGGAGGTCATGGTGATACAACTATGATTCCTTTGACTCGTTTGGCTACGTTGAATGGAGTGCCGGTGTCGAATACATTAAGTGCTGATAAATTGAAAGAAATTAGTGATGCAACAATGGTAGGTGGAGCAACCTTAACAAAATTGCTGGGAACATCTGCATGGTATGCACCGGGTGCTGCGAGTGCCTTATTGGTAGAGAGCATTGTTCGTGATCAAAAACGTATTATGCCTTGCTGTGTAAGCCTTGATGGTGAATACGGACAAAAAGATATTTGTTTAGGAGTGCCGGTTACTATCGGTAAAAACGGATGGGAAACAATTGTTGATTACAAATTGAATGCTGAAGAGCAAGAATTGTTCAAGAAGAGTGCAGATGCCGTTCGTACCATGAACAATGTATTGAAAGAAATAGGCGCATTGTAATAAACAATAACAATGCAATTGTTATATCCCGTAGAGACGTTTCATTGAAACGTCTTTACTTGTTTATACGGCATTAGTATCATTAATCTGAATATGAAACACACCATTCCATTAGACATTATTGAGCTGGAAGATAAAAATTTCCATGTGTTTATCGATTTGACTGTGGATGGAAAATCATGCCGTATGCTAGTGGATACAGGCGCGAGCAAATCGGTTTTTGATACAGAACGCGTATTGCGTTTTGTGAAGGAGCATAAGATAGAATCCAATGAAAGCAAATCGGTGGGGCTGGGTGTTTCTGATATGGAAACGAAAGCGGTGACACTTCGGAATCTCGCTATTAAAAAGTTTACATGTAAAAAAATGGAAGTGGCCATTTTGCCGTTGGGACATGTTAATACAACATATGAATTGCTCAAAATTCCCGCTATTGATGGTGTATTGGGAAGTGATTTCCTTGTAAAATACAGTGCTGTAATTGATCTTGGAAAAGGACGGATTATGTTATATAAGAAATGAATATACTTAGGTCCTAATGGTCCCATTCGTTTATAATCAACTATTCATTTTACTACAAGGTACACAAAGCAAGCTCAATGTTCACTATTCATGAAAACGCTTGTGATCTTAGTGTATTCATAGCGAACTTTGCGGTAAAAATAGAAAGCCATTTTAAGATCTAAAGTAACGGTTTCGATAGACTTTACTAAAAGCGGATAGTCATTTAGTATTAGCTTCTCATATTATCAAACTGCAACGGTACTTCAAAGTCTTCACTTCGAAGTTGACCCATGGTTGTTTGCAATTCGTCAATACTTTTACTGGTAACACGTACCTGATCATCCATAATGCTGGCCTGCACCTTTAGTTTGGCATCCTTAATAAATGCAGTTATTTTTTTTGCCGTTTCTTTGTCCAGCCCTTCCTTGATGGGAAGCTCTTGAAATACATGTTTTCCGCTAGGATGAGGTTCTTTACTCAGGTCTAATACGCGTGGGTCCAACCCTTGTTTGGTAAATTTACTGAGAATAATATCAATTAAACTCGTTAGCGCCATTTCCTGTTTGGCCTGCAGTTTTACCTGTTTGGCTTTCTTATCAAGCTCAATGCTACAGTCTTCGTCTTTTAAATCGTAGCGGTTTACTAATTCTTTGATTGCAACGTTAATTGCATTGTCAATTTTTTGTAAATCGATTTTGTTTACAATATCAAAACTTGCCATAATGTTAATTTTAAGATAAAATTATGGTGCAAACTAACTAATTTTGATAGGAATAAGTGTTGAGTACAATGAAAAAAATAGTAAGTGTCCTGAGTATTATGGTTCTGTCGATTGGCATATATTCTTGTAAGAAAGAGAATGGTGGTTCCAATACTACAACTACTACTTCAACTACAGGTACAACCTATGAAAGTGGCATGACGTTCAACACAATGGGAACGCTTACACTGGCATTCAATCATACATTTGGATTACAAGCGCTTGAGTTGGCGCCCAAGTCGTATATAACTCAAGCCAATGATACCGTAAAAGTTACCCAACTTACATACTACGTGAGTAATGTTACGTTGACTTCAGCGAATGGTGCAAAGATTAATCTGGGTAATTATGATTTGGTAGGATATTTAGCGGGTCAGCCTTCAACAATCTTGTTGGATAGCATTCCGGCAGGAAGGTATACTTCTATTTCATATCTTATTGGGGTCGATAGTTTAGCAAATAGTACGGGTGTCCATTCGGGAGCATTAGATCCTTCCAACGGGTTGTATTGGACATGGAGTACCGGTTATGTATTTATTCGTCTGAAGGGACGTTTCAGTTCACAGAATACCGCTTACAGTTTTGATATTGGTGGAGATGGAAATACAATGAACATATCACACAATTTGGCATCCTATAATGCCGGAGGAACATTATTAACAGCTAGTGTGAATGTTGATCTGGCTAAGGTATTTAACACCCCGAATGTATATGATTTAAAAGTGGATGCCATTGATATTCATTCTTCCGGAGAGCCATCTATTCCAAAGTTAAAGGCAAATATTTCGAACGCATTTGGTATAACCGGTATTCAGTAAACGCGAATGAAAAAAATTCAGATATTGTTTGTATTGTCAGTTTTGACGTTAGCATTCATGCAAGGTTGTAAGAAAGATGAAGAAGTAATCCAACAATCCCCGAACCCTATAGATACGACCAAACCATATGTTCCAACGCCTTATTTTGTTCAGATTCCGATTGGATTACCGTTAGATTATCCGGTGCCATCTCCACTGGATAATCCACTAACAGTTGAAGGTGTTGCTTTGGGAAGAAAATTGTTCCATGATAAAATTTTATCCAAAAACAGTGTGCAATCCTGTGCTTCCTGCCATAGTCAACAATTTGGATTTACCGACAGTTTAAAGCGATTTAGCTTTGGAGTGAGTGGTCAGATAGGTGTGCGTAATTCGATGCCGCTGTTTAACTTGGCGTATGTACAGAAATTTGCAAAAACGGATCACCAGTTTTTTTGGGATGGCGGTGCTAAAAACTTGGAGTCGCAGGTTTTGGGGCCGATTACCAACCCTCTTGAAATGGAAGAGACGCTTGCGAATGTGATTAGTAAACTGCAAAGCCAGCCTGAGTACCCCCCACTATTTAAGAAGGCATTCGGAAGTGATTCAATTACCACCGCATTAATGATGAAAGCCATCGCACAATTTGAGCGCACAATTGTTTCGGGTGAAACACGCTTTGATTATTTTAAATTGTTTGGAGACCAAAGTAAACTTACTGATCAGGAGAAACGTGGGTTTGATTTATTTAACAATGAAACCAAAGCAGATTGTTTTCATTGCCATAACTTGAGCGGTGCATTTATGACCGACTTTTTGTTTCACCACAATGGACATCAAAGTACAGATCCCGGACTGGGTAGAATAACCAATAATCCGGAGGACAATGGAAAGTTCAGAACGCCTTCGCTACGCAACTTGGTATTCACTGCACCATACATGCATGATGGGCGTTTAGAAACGCTTGAAGATGTAGTAGAGTTTTATAATTCAGGAGCTATTCGAACATTTCCTGCAGATGAGTTTATCATCAAACACCCTAACGGGCTAGGGTTAACAATGGGTGAAAAGGCCGATCTTGTTGCCTTTTTAAAAACGATGACAGATTCAACATTACTCACCAAAACACAGTACTGATTTTTTCTAATTATTCCACTTTCCACTTTTTGTTTAGACTAAGTTCATTTTAAGCGATGAACTTTTTTTGTGAACATTTTTCATGTAGACGAAATTCTACAAAATTGGTTACGGATGATTTTTGTCACGTAGCGTAATTCCATATCTATCTAGGTTCAAAGTTGTTTTTTATAAAAAAATTAGGCAAAAAAAAAAGAACATTATCATGTAGTATGGGCTATAGTTAAGAATATTTTAAGAAAGATAGATTTGATTGTTAAATCATCCTTAAATAATTAAACAATCAATCATTATGACAAAAATTTACAAATTTAGTCGTGGGAAATTGGCAATCATTGCCAGTCTTTTAATGGTAATATTGACATTCACCGATGTCTTTGCTCAAACTCCTGTTACCATTGGAACCACTACAGTTTTTACAAACATTAACGGTAGCGGACAGATTACCTTCAATTTTGAGAATACCAATCCTTATGGTGTAATCATTACGGATATTGAAGGTGTAACCGGATCGGCCGGATCACAAATATGCGAATTATGGTACAAACCCACGGCACTTACTGCTTTGCCCGGAGCAGTATCAACTGCTAATGGTTGGGCACTTGCCATGTCAGGTTCATTCACGGGAGTTGCAAACACAACAACTACGGTAACTCAACCGTTTATTACAGGTGGAACATTTGTTGTTCCTCCAATGACAACTTACGCATTCTCCATTGCGTCTGCAAATCAGCGTTACTATTCTATCCCTGCTTCTACTCCTGCCACCGCTTTTGGTACAGGGGGTGGATGTAATATGGTATTTTCATCAACGTATAGTTATGGCGGAGGTGTTCCTCCTGCGGCTCCCGGAAATCCTTCCCGTGGATGGATCGGTAAAATTACGTTTAAAGCAGCTACTGTTTACCCTAATAATGGAGCCATCTCTGCTTTAACAGCACCCTTCAATTTTTGTGCAGGAGCACAGGATATTAAAGTTCGTTTGAGAAACGGTGGAAATACGATTATAAATAATGTGGGTGTAAAATGGACCTTGGATGGTGTGTTGCAAACTCCCATTGCCTGGACATTTGCATTGGATAGCATTGGCGGTACCGGAATCAAGGATACCATATTAACATTGTTGAATTATACATTTGCTCCTAACGTTCCTCATGTTATCAGGGCCTGGACGGAGTTGCCAAATGGTGTTGCTGATGGATTCCCGGATGATGATACTCTTACCGTTAATATCAGACCCTCTTTAAATGGTGCATTCACTGTTGGTGGAGTTGGTGCCAGTTTCCCTTCACTTACAGCATTAGCTATTGATTTGAATACTTATGGCATTTGCGGTCCTGTTACAGTTAGTGTGAATCCGGGAACCTATACCGGAAAATTTGCAATCAATAATGTTGTAGGATCTTCAGCAACGAATACGATCAGTATTATTGGTACAGATAAAACAACTTGTTTGATCACGGATAGTGTGGGTGATGCCTTGGTTTCATTTACCAATACAAGTTATGTAACGTTTAAAAACTTTACAGTTACCAATAAGTTTCCAACCACTTGTACAGGTATGGCTATTGTGGGATCAAGTGCGGCCAAGGGTTCTAATTCAACGGTAAGTAATTGTATCGTAAATATTCCGAATACAGGAACAGGGACCAGTTATGGTATTCTTGGTTCAGCCGGTTCGAATGGTCTCTCAGCAACTGCAATGGATACAATTACATTCGATAGTAATATAGTGAACGGAGCCTATTATGGAATAAGTATTTATGGCAATCAGAATGCGGCAAATAACAGAGGAAATGTGATCCGTTATAATACGCTCAATAATACTTGGGTATACGGTATCTATTTTGCATATAATTATAATCCAACTCAAACATTGTACAATACAATTAACATGAATCCTGTCAATACCGGAACAGGATATGGTTTGACATTATATTACAACCAGAATTCTTCAACCACCCAATCAAGTTTGATCATTGGAAACAAAATAACAAATGCTTCATACATGGGAATGTATTTCTATTATAATTCAACAACAGGGACAGCTCCACATAAAATCTACAATAATACGGTTTCGGGTTTGATGAAATATACAACCAACTACGGTTTTTATATAACTTCGGCAGCTGGTGCAGCTTCAACATATGAAGTATATCACAATACAATTGTAGTTAATGGGTATGGGGCAACACAATACGCATTCAATTATTCCAATACAACAAATGTAAGTGGCCTAAGAGCGAAGAATAATGTATTTGGGATTGTTTCTATGGTAGGAACAGGTGCTACAAATGCATACCCGGCTTACTTTGGCTCAAATCCGATTGGTAACGTAATCAATTATAATGCTTATTATAATTCAGTGGGAGTAAACCTGGTATACAGAGCCACCAATTTTACAAAAGCAACATACAGGACAGCAGCTGCCGGAGGAGATTCTTCATATCACAAAAACCCATACATTCCAGGAACATTCACGTTGCTTGAAGGATGTAATACGGGAGTGGATCTTACTTCCATTATTCCAACAGATATCAACGGAATAACACGTTCCATTACACCAACAGCCGGAGCCTTTGAATATGTTACATTGACAAATGATGTGGCTATTGATTCATTGTTGACACCGTTAAACTCAACGCTGTTGACACCGCAGGATTTAAAAGTACGGGTGCGCAATGTTGGAAATGTACCGGCAACCGGATTCAATGTAAGTTATAAATTAAATTCAGGAGCTATTGTTACACAAGCCTATGCGGGTAGTCCTCTTAACTCTTGTGATACGGTAACGATTACCTTTACAGGATTGGATCAAATTACTTTTGCCATGGGACAAAGTGATTTGAAAGTATTCACTTCGGCACCAAATGCAAGTGTAGATGGAAACAAGCTGAATGATACGCTGAGTACAACCTATTATAACTATACGCCATTGGCGGGTGCTTATACTATTGGTGGTGTTACCGCTAATTTTGCTACACCCAATGACGCGGCTTTAATGTTGCAACGTGCAGGTATTTCCGGTCCGGTTTACTTTACGGTAAATACGGGTACGTATACCGGTGCTGTAAACCTATCAGGTGTTGTGGGTGTTTCGGCAACCAATACCATCACATTTGATGGAGTGAATGCTGCAACGCGCATCATCACTTCAACTGCTGAGGCTACTTTTAAAGTGAATCAGGTGAGTTATGTTACCCTTAAAAACCTTACCATAAATAATACAGCATCTTCAACTGTTTCCGGAATTGCATTGATTGGAAGTATAACAAGCACTGCAGGTAAAGGATTTACGGTTAGCAATTGTGTGGTAAATATTCCGAACACAGGAACTCTCGCCAGTTATGGTATTATTGTTACCGGTAATATTTTTGGAATAGCAGATGCTAACCAGTGGGTTGACTCTGTAACTATTGATAGTAACACCATTAACGGTGGGTATTATGGTATTCAAATTGGTACGGCTGCAGTTGGTAATGCATTGTATAACAGAGGACACAAAATTAGATACAACACTATTAATAATCCATATCTCTATGGTATACGTTTGTATTATGTCTATAATCAAATTGATGTATTATATAATAAGATCACATTTACACCCAACGCAAATGCATCATACGGATTGTATTTCTACTATTGTCAAAACAGTACCACAACCGCATCAAGAATAATTGGTAATAAAATTATGAATGCCGGTTACATGGGAGCATACATTATTAATTCAAATAATGGAACCAGTAATGCAACACAGATATACAATAATGTAATAGGAGGAGTATTTGGGTATTCAACCAATTATGCATTGTATGTTCCTACTACTCATAAAGTTGATATGGCACATAATACTGTAAATATCGGACCGGGAAGTGCGGGTGGAACAAAGTATGCGATGTATTATAGCGGGGCAACAACAGGTTCTACGTTTAAGAATAATATTTTTGCCATTACTGGAACCACCGGAACGGCTACTTATCCTGCATACTTCAGTACGAATCCAACAGGTAATGTTGCAAACTACAACAACTACTTCAATATGTCGGGACCAAACCTGGTATGGAGAGTTGCTGCAAATACGGCTCTTACATACAAAACAGTAAGTGTAGGAGGTGACTCTTCGTTCAATCAGGATCCATTATTTGTATTAGATACAATTGATTTACATAGCAACAATGCCTGTACAAAAGGTGTTGATTTAACCGCTATCATTCCTGTGGATCTGGATGGAAATACCCGCCCCGTAACTCCTATTGTTGGTGCTTACGAAACAGCAGGATTGGCAAATGATATTGCTGTAGATAAAGTAGTTTATAGTGCACCTATTCTATCGGGATTACAAGATATATCGGTACGTGTGAAAAATGCTTCTACCAATACGGCAACAGCGTTTAATGTTTCGTATAAGTTGAACAGCGGAGCAGCGGTAACCATACCTTGGACGGGAACTATGCTGGGTTGCGGAGATACTGCATGGGTAACCTTTACAGGCGCACAACAAATGAACTTGCCGGTCGGTGCAAATACCTTAAGAGTATATACAAGTGC